>JAGNSF010000019.1 GCA_017988155.1 Flavobacterium sp.
GTGGTGGATTAGGTTCGCAACCCAGTCACGCCGAATTACTTTCTGAATTTGTTCCGGTCAATCAAATCATTCCGATGACAGAAGGTGTGTTGCGTATTTTTGATCGCTATGGCGAAAGAGCCAAACGCTTGAAAGCCCGTATGAAATTCTTAATTAAAGATATTGGCAAAGACGAATTCTTACGATTGGTAGAGGAAGAGAAAAAAGCTTTGTCATATCAAACAGTAGAAATAGATACGACTACTTTTGACGCTCCAATTCCAGCACCATTAGTAACTGCTCCAAAAGTAACTATCGAAGATGTTGCTGCTTACGAAGCTTGGAAAAAATCAAACGTAATCGCTCAAAAACAAGCCGGTTATGTGGCTATCGGAATTAAAGTGGCTTTAGGCGATTTTTATACTGATAAAGCAAGAGCTTTGGCTGATTTGATTAAAAATTATGGTGCCAATGAATTGCGTTTTACCTTACGTCAAGACATTTTGATTCGCAACATTAAAGAAGAAAACTTGCCATTCTTTTACCAAGAATTAGCCCAATTGGATTTTGTTACTTTAGGGTACAACACCATCAATGACGTTACTGCTTGTCCTGGTACAGATACGTGTAATTTAGGAATTGCCAGTAGTACAGGAATCGCTGTAGAATTGGAACGCGTTTTAGCAACTGAATATCCGCAATACAGCAATAATAATGAAATCACGATTAAAATCAGTGGTTGTATGAATGCTTGTGGACAACACAATATGGCAGAAATTGGTTTCCAAGGAATGTCAATCAATTCTGGAAAATTAGTTGCTCCAGCCCTTCAGGTTTTGTTAGGAGGTGGTAACCTAGGAAATGGTCAAGGTCGTTTTTCAGATAAAGTAATTAAAATTCCAAGTAGAAGAGGTCCTGAAGCCTTGCGTTTGATCTTAAATGATTTTGAAGCGAATGCCAATGGACAATCGTTCTTGAATTATTATGATGCCAAAGGAGAAAAATATTTTTACGAATTTTTGAAACCTTTAGCCGATGTAACCAACTTAACAGAAGCTGATTTTGTGGATTGGGGAAATGCAGACAACTACGTAAAAGCAGTTGGTGTTGGAGAATGTGCGGGAGTGGTAATTGACTTAGTAGCTACATTATTGGTAGAAGCCAAAGACAAATTGACGTTCTCTCAAGAAGCATTAAACGATCAAAAATGGTCGGATTCTATTTACTTGACCTATGCAGGATTTGTAAATGCAGCCAAAGCATTATTACTTGCTGAAAATCAAAAAACAAACCACCACGCCGGAATCATCGATTTGTTTGATTCGGTTTTTGTGGAGACCAATAAAATTCAATTGGCCACTGCTTTCAAAGATTTGGTATACCAAATTAAAGCGAACGAAGCTTCAGAAGTATTTGCAAAAGAGTATTTAGAACAAGCTAAAGCATTCTTCGCAACGATTGAAAAATATAGAGAAAAAGATTTAGCTGATGCATAAAAATATAAATTTCATCAAAGCTTCCTCCCTCTCCTTTGGGGAGGGTCGGGGTGGGGCTCAACCCAAAGTAACTTTAGTAGGAGCTGGTCCAGGCGATCCAGACTTGCTAACAATTAAAGGAGCCAATGCTTTAGCGGAAGCTCAGGTGGTTTTGTACGATGCCTTAGCCAACGAAGAAATTTTGACCTATGCCCCTAAAAAATCCATCAAGATTTTTGTGGGAAAAAGAAAAGGATGTCACGCGTATTCGCAAGACGAAATCAATCAATTGATTGTGGACAATGCCTTGACTTACGGACATGTAGTGCGTTTAAAAGGAGGCGATCCGTTTATTTTTGGTCGCGGAAGCGAAGAAATAGATTTCGTAGAAAGTTTCGGAATCCCAACAGCCGTAGTGCCTGGAATTTCTTCTTCGGTAGCAGTACCAGCGTATCAAGGAATTTCATTAACTAAACGTGGAGTTTCAGAAAGTTTTTGGGTAATTACAGGAACTACTTCGGATAGAAAATTGTCTACTGATGTAGCCTTAGCAGCCCAATCATCAGCAACGGTGGTGATTTTGATGGGAATGAGCAAATTGGCGCAGATTGTAAGTTTGTTTCAAAACGAATCGAAAGGAACTACTCCGGTAGCTATTATTCAAAACGGAACGACTCCAAAAGAAAAAATTGGAGTGGGAACTATTGATACGATTCAGCAAGTGGTAGCCGAAAAAAAATTAAGTTCGCCAGCCATTATTGTCATTGGCGAAGTGGTAAGAGAAAGCAATAAACTAAAAGATTTCTATCACGACTATTTGATAGAAAAAAGATAAACAGCGTTCCTTTGGCGAAAGCCAAAAATGAATATGGAAGAAAGAAACGAACTATATCCGGTGTTTTTAAAACTACATCAATTGAATGTGTTGATTGTGGGTGGCGGAAATGTAGGTTTAGAAAAGTTGTCTTTTATGTTGAAATCCAGTCCAAATGCCAATGTTGAGGTGGTAGCACCCCGATTTCTTCCTGAATTGGAAACTTTGGTTGCCCAACATCCTTCGGTAAAGCTCACTGCTAAGAAATTCAATCGTTGGATGCTTCGCAAACGCCATTTGGTAATTGCGTGTACCGATGATTTAAAGGTGAATAAAAGAGTATTTGATTTGTGTCGCAAGCGTCATTTGATTTGCAATATTGCCGATACGCCTCAGTTGTGTGATTATTATTTGGGTGGTATTGTAACCAAAGGAAATGTGAAAATTGCTATTTCGACAAACGGAAAATCGCCTACAACAGCCAAACGTTTGAGAGAGTTTTTTGAAGAAATAATTCCAGATGATATCAATAAAATGGTCGAAAACTTGAATGAATATCGAAAAACCTTGAAAGGAAATTTTGAGGAAAAAGTCCAAAAAATGAATGAAATTACTGAATCCTTGAAAAACAAGAAATAGCGTTAAGTCGAAAAAGTGATAAATGTTACCTTTAAAAACTAAAATCATTTGTTCATTTGCATAAAATAAAGAGAAGCATAATTATAAAAGAATAAAATTAAATAGAATGATTAAAACAGACATACTTATAATTGGAGCAGGCCCAACAGGTTTATTTGCCGTTTTCGAAGCGGGATTATTAAAATTAAAATGTCACGTTTTAGATGCTTTGCCTCAACCAGGCGGGCAGCTTTCCGAATTATATCCTAAAAAACCAATCTACGATATTCCAGGTTTTCCGGAAGTATTAGCGGGTGATTTAGTCGATAATTTGATGGAGCAAATCAAGCAATTCGAACCAGGTTTTACACTTGGGGAGCGCGCTGAAACCATTGTAAAACAAGAAGACGGAACCTTCATCGTAACTTCTAATGCAGGAACGCAATTTCACACACCCGTGGTAGCTATTGCGGGTGGTTTAGGAAGTTTCGAACCCCGCAAACCCTTAATTGAAAACATCGAATACTACGAAGATAAAGGGGTAAAATACTTCATCAAAAATCCAGAAGAATTCAGAAATAAAAGAGTCGTAATTGCAGGTGGAGGAGACTCTGCTTTAGACTGGAGTATTTTCTTGACTGACGTAGCTTCAGAGGTTACTTTGATTCACAGAAGAAACGAATTTAGAGGAGCTTTGGACTCTGTAGAGAAAGTACAAGAATTGAAAAACGAAGGTAAAATCCGAATGATTACCCCTGCTGAAGTAGTGGGTATTAACGGTGAGAATCATATTGAATCGATTGTAATTGACGAAGATGGAGCGCAAAGAACTATCGAAACGGACTATTTTATTCCGCTTTTTGGTTTGACACCAAAATTAGGACCAATCGCTGATTGGGGATTAGAAATCGAAAAAAATGCCATCAAAGTAAACAACGCCTTGGATTACCAAACGAACATTCCTGGAATTTTCGCCATTGGTGACGTCAATACCTATCCGGGTAAATTGAAATTGATTCTTTGTGGTTTCCACGAAGCCACTTTGATGTGCCAGGCAGCCTACCAAATCATCAACCCAGGAAAACGTTATGTGTTGAAATACACCACCGTTTCAGGAGTAGATGGTTTTGATGGAACTCGTAAAGAAGCGCCAAAAGCAGTAGTAAAAGCGATAATTTGATAAATATTTTATTAAAAAAGCTCAAACTAGATATAGGTTTGAGCTTTTTTTATTTAAGCATTTTTAAAATTTAACTCCAGCACTTATACCCCAAGAATTGTAAATCAAAGTACCAGGACTTTCTTGTGATAAACCAATTAATGGTTCAACTCCTTTAAGTCTCAAAAAGTTCTGCTCTTTAAATATATTTATGTTAATGTTTAATTTATCTACTCTTACTATTGGAACACCGATACCGATTCGAGTGTCGCCTCCTCCACTAAATTCATTATTATTTAAACTAAATGCGTTAGTAACAGAAATATAGGTATAAATATTATTCGTATTAACAAAAAAATATTTAATAGTTCCACCTAATTCTAACATAGATAAATCTGGTTCTTTATAACTTTTATAACCTGTTAATAAACCTATACTCCATTTTTTAAAAACCATGTAGTTGAATGAATAAGCAAGACCAAAAGCTGGTTTTTTGGCACTAACATTTATCGTTTCGCTTAATCTGCTATTTCGATCTGTATCAAAATAATTAAAACTATACTCTACTTTTTTGTGTGTAATTAACTCTAAATCAGCGTTAGAATACCATTTTTTATCTGATATATTTTGTGTATATCCCAAACTACTTATGGATAGAACCATAATGATAAATAAATTTTTCATAATTTTTTAATTATTTTCCTTGAACTCTATTTCCGCTCCAAGTTGACCCTTTACGAGCCAAACCGTAAAAATCTAACTCATAATCCGTATAATTTCTGAAGTAGCTATGTTTTGGTGGGCCTAAAGTATATTTGAAACTACCATTTGGATTTCCAGTATTCCCATTGATACTAGTTCCTCCATCTGGATTATAAGTTGCACCAATAACAAATTCTGTATCTCTATAAAAAGTTCTTTTTAAATCATTATCATTGGCGCTTTTATATCGTTCTCCAAAATAAAGCACTTCCACTTCTTCAGTGTTTTTTTGGTACGAAACTACAAACTCATTATTAACCCCACTATTAAAATTTTTCTTAAGAAAATCAGTACCTAATTTATATAATTGCTTAATATTAGACTCGCTTCTAATATTATAATCATTCAAGAATGGTAGTTTTCTAATGTAAATATTTAACATATCCGTCCCTTTTTTAAAATCAAAAAAAGGCAGTGATGTGTTTGCTTTTATAAATGTGGGACTTATATAATTATTGTAGTTATCTTTTAGAATTTTAAATTCCCCTTTATACATATAAACAGGTATCTCTGTGTTAGTATAATAAGTGTTGAGGTATAATTCTGAATTAATTTCAGGGTCGGGAAACTTAAATTTTAAATACACTCGGTTGATGCCCATATGAATTTCATCTGCATCAGATGCCCACCAAATCCATATTCGTTTTACTTGTGTTCGAACTTGAACTCCAACTGATGTGTAAATAAGCCATTTTTGATTCCAAAATTCTGTTTTAATTCTATGTTTACTGTCAAAATAATTGATACAAGATTTATTGATACCAAAGAGAGATTGAAATCTACTCGTGTCTTTAAGGTCGCAAACAGTAAGATTATTAATTTGATCTTGTAATTGTTGTTCTAGTGATACTTGAGGAAGAGCAAAAACAGGAAATGACTGATCAGGGGTGTAACAATCGCTATCAGCAGGAGCAATATATCGTGATATATACGAATTTAACTGTGTTATACCTCCTGAATTTGTCCTTTGTTCACAAATATTCATTGATGCTAATGATGTTGATGCTAATGAGTTTTTTGACACAAGTTTATTTAGGTTGTTTAAATAAGTATATAAATGCGTCGAGTCCTTAACTTTTACTGAAAGTACACCAAGGTCCTTTGTAATTTTGTAAAGTGAATCACCTACAATGATTTCATTATTTTTATTTACTACTGCTCCAAAATATGGATCTCCAATGGAATTATCTTCTTCATAGTTTACTGTACTGGTTTTAATTGATAAAGATTTTTTTTCATAGTTTTCATTCGTTTTATATTCAGCATCAAGTTTTGATATTAGTGACTCATTAGAAGGGTTTACAATTGGGGAATGAGAGCGAAAGCCTTGGTTGTACAATTTTTCAAATTTATTTTCTAAGTCATTGTCATCTAACAATTTGAGTTCATTAATGGCTTGCTTAAGGGTTTCTTTTGAAGTATAGTAGAAACGACCATTTATAACTGTTCCATCTTTAGAATTCGTTGGTAAATTATTTACTGAACTTACTGGCTCATTATGACACGATAATACAATAAAAGAGAATAAAAGGAAAATTAGTGTTGTTTTTTTCATTTTAAGATTTGGGTTAAATATTAATAAAAAGGTTGTTCATTTTGGATGATTAGTCCTTATTAAATCAAAGTAGAATTATATTTAATGTAAATATAATACTTTTTAAGTATGTTTGTTTTTTAAATTAAATATTCCAACCCCTTGTTTTCAAAGAATATAAAAAGGAAAATCGCCAAAAGCAGTAGTAAAAGCGATCGTGTAAACACTTTTGCATCACAATACTAAGCGCTATTACTTTCGAGTTGTAGCGCTTTTTGTTTTTTGGCAACTGCCCAAATTCCAATTTTTTAAAAGGATCGTTACTAATATTTTTTTAAAGCAAAGGAATGGCGTATTTTTGCCAAGATTTTTTCCTGCTGTATGCTGTATTTTTTATTCTGAAACCCAGAATAAAAGGATGCCGCTTCCATCAGGGCTAACGGGCAAAAAGGGATTTTTTTGCCAAGAAATAAACAACAAAATAGTTTGATGGAGTGCCTTTAGGGCCAAAATAAAAAATATGTCAAAAATTCAACAAGCCATAAAAGAAAGAATCTTAGTCCTAGACGGCGCTATGGGAACCATGTTGCAACGCAACAATTTCTCTGAAGAAGATTTTCGTGGCGAACGCTTCAAAGATTTTCCACATCCGTTAAAAGGGAATAACGATTTACTTTCGATCACTCAACCCGAAGCCGTAAAACAAGTCCACCGTTTGTATTTTCAAGCAGGAGCTGACATTGTAGAAACTAATACATTTTCTGGAACGACTATCGGTATGGCCGATTATCATTTGGAAGATTTAGTGTACGAGTTGAATTACCAATCGGCTAAAATTGCACGTGAAGTGGCTGACGAATTTACAGACCGTTCTCGATTTGTAGCGGGTTCGATCGGACCAACCAACAGAACGGCTTCGATGTCACCTGATGTAAACGATCCGGGTTATCGTGCAGTTACTTTTGACGATTTGCGTGTAGCCTACAAGCAACAAGTTGAAGCTTTAATTGATGGAGGTTGCGATGTGTTGTTAGTTGAAACTATTTTTGACACCTTGAATGCCAAAGCTGCTCTTTTTGCGATTGAAGAAGTAAAAGAAGAACGTAAAATAGACATGCCTGTAATGGTTTCAGGAACAATTACTGATGCTTCAGGAAGAACACTTTCTGGTCAAACGGTGGAGGCTTTTCTAATTTCGATTTCTCACATTCCTTTATTGAGCGTTGGTTTTAATTGTGCTTTAGGAGCCGATCAGTTGAAACCGTATTTGAAACGTTTATCGATGAATACGCAATTGAATATTTCGGCACATCCAAATGCAGGTTTGCCTAATGCCTTCGGACATTACGATCAAACTCCAGAAGAAATGCAGGCTTTGATTAGTGAGTATTTACAAGATAACTTAATCAATATTATTGGAGGTTGTTGTGGCACAACTCCAGAACACATAAAGGCAATCGCCGATGTAGCGAGAGAGTTTAAACCGAGAAACGTTGAATTAAACTAAACCGGAAAGGTTTTAAAATCTACTAGGTTTTTATACGATATGAGTACACACGAAAAGAAATATTTACAATTATCCGGTTTAGAGCCGTTAATAATTACCCCAGAAACTAACTTTGTGAATGTGGGGGAAAGAACTAATGTAACTGGTTCCAGAAAATTCCTGCGATTAATCAAAGAAGAGCAATACGAAGAAGCATTAGATATCGCCAGAAATCAGGTTGAAGGTGGTGCGCAAATCATCGATGTCAACATGGATGAAGGAATGTTGGACGGGGTGTATGCTATGACCAAATTCCTGAATTTAATTGCTGCCGAACCCGATATTTCTCGTGTTCCTGTAATGATTGATAGCTCTAAATGGGAAATCATCGAAGCGGGATTGAAAGTAGTTCAAGGAAAAGGGGTGGTGAATTCTATTTCGCTTAAAGAAGGAGAAGAAAAATTCATTGAATACGCTAAAAAAATCAAACGTTACGGTGCTGCGGTAATCGTAATGGCTTTTGACGAAAAGGGCCAAGCCGATAATTACGAGCGACGTATCGAAATTTGTAAAAGAAGTTACGATGTATTAGTGGATAAAGTAGGTTTTCCTGCTCAAGACATTATTTTCGACCCGAATATTTTCCCAGTGGCAACAGGGATGGAAGAGCATAAATTGAATGCTTTGGATTTTTTCCGTGCGACCAAATGGATTAAAGAAAACCTGCCCTATGCCCATATTTCGGGAGGAGTAAGTAATGTTTCTTTTTCGTTTAGAGGAAATGACAAAGTGCGTGAGGCAATGCACTCCGCATTTTTATACCACGCCATTAAAAATGGAATGACAATGGGTATTGTGAATCCTGAAATGTTAGAGATTTACGACGAAATTGATCCAGTTTTGTTAGAACACGTAGAAGATGTTTTGTTAAACAGAAGAGAAGATGCTACTGAGCGTTTATTGGATTTAGCAGAAAGTTTCAAAGGTGACCCGAGCGATAGCGAACAGGCGAAGCATTTCAAAGCCAATGAAAAAGCGATTGCTGAATGGCGTTCAGGAACAATACAAGAACGATTAACGCATTCGTTAGTAAAAGGAATTGACGAATTTATAGAAATAGATGTAGAAGAAGCAAGACAAGCAGCTTCAAAACCAATTGAAGTCATCGAAATCAATTTGATGGCAGGAATGAATGTAGTAGGCGATTTATTCGGAAGCGGAAAAATGTTCTTGCCACAGGTAGTTAAATCGGCACGTGTAATGAAAAAAGCGGTAGCGTATTTATTGCCTTTCATCGAAGCGGCTAAAGATGGTTCGACTTCTTCAAGTGCTGGAAAAGTATTGATGGCTACCGTAAAAGGTGACGTTCACGATATTGGAAAAAATATTGTTTCAGTTGTTTTAGCATGTAACAATTATGAAATAGTCGATTTAGGTGTGATGGTAGCGCCTGAGAAAATTATTGCGGCAGCTATTGAGCATAATGTAGATGTTATTGGATTGAGTGGATTGATTACGCCTTCGCTTGACGAAATGGTCTATTTAGCCAAAGAATTGGATAAATTGAATGTTCAAATTCCAATTATGATTGGTGGAGCAACCACTTCACGTGCACATACCGCCGTGAAAATTGCACCTCAATATAAAGCGACCGTTGTTCACGTAAATGACGCTTCTAGAGCAGTAACAGTTGCTGGAAACTTATTGAATTCAGAAACTAAAGAAAAATACACACAAGACATTCGTACCGAATACGATGCGCTTCGTGAAGGCTACTTGAATCGTAGTAGGGATAAAAATTTCCTAACGATCGAACAGGCAAGAGTAAATAAATTAAAGTTAGATTGGAGTACCTATACGCCAACAAAACCTAATTTCATTGGAACAAAAACCGTTGAGGTTGCGATAGCTGATTTAGTAGATTTTATCGATTGGACACCGTTTTTCAATTCTTGGGAACTGTACGGAAAGTATCCAGCTATTTTAACCGACGAGGTGGTTGGAGAACAAGCCACGTCTTTATTTGCCGATGCGCAAAAAATGTTACATCAGTTAATTCAAGAAAATTGGTTGACTGCCAAAGGTATTTTAGGAATTTTTCCTGCCAATACCATAAACGACGACGATATTCAGTTGACAACTGATAACGGACAACAATTCACTTTTTTAACCCTACGTCAACAATCCCAAAAAACGGCTGGCGCGCCTAATATCGCCTTAGCTGATTTTATTGCGCCAAAAGATTCAGGAGTGCAAGATTATATGGGTTGTTTTTGTGTAACCACTGGTTTTGGAGTAGAAGAAAAAGCCATAGCATTTGAAAAAGATTTAGACGATTATAATTCGATTTTGGTCAAAGCTTTAGGCGATCGTTTGGCAGAAGCCTTTGCTGAATATTTGCATTTGCAAGTGCGTAAGGAAATTTGGGGTTATGCCTCAGAGGAAAATTTATCAAATCAAGATTTAATCGCTGAGAACTACAAAGGAATTCGTCCGGCACCAGGATATCCGGCTTGTCCAGACCATTTAGAAAAACCAACGATTTGGAAACTCTTAGATGTTGAACAAAAAATAGGTGTAACTTTGACGGAAAGTATGGCTATGTGGCCAGCTTCATCAGTGTCGGGTTATTATTTTGCCAATCCAGAAAGCAAGTATTTTGGTTTGGGTAAAATCAAACAAGACCAAGTTGAAGACTATTCGAAACGAAGAAACACCACCATGGAGCAGGCACAAAAATGGCTAGCTCCAAATATTGCAGATTAATTCAGTTCTCTGTTGACTGTTGTCAGTTTTAAAGTAAACCGACAACTAACAACCGACAACTAACAACCGATAGTATGAAAGTAACAGACCATATAGCAGCAGCCAAAGGAGAAACATTATTCTCTTTTGAAATTGTGCCACCTACCAAAGGAACAAGTATCCAGGAATTGTATGATAATATAGATCCGTTAATGGAATTCAAACCGCCATTTATAGATGTAACCACTTCACGTGAGGAATATATTTATGTGAATAAAGGCAATGGTTTACTAGAAAAAAAATTAACCAGAATGCGCCCGGGAACTTTGGGAATTTGTGCTTCTATTAAGCATAAATACAATGTAGATACCGTACCACACGTACTTTGTGGCGGATTTACCAAAGAAGAAACGGAATACCTTTTAGTAGACTGTCATTATCTTGGAATTGATAACGTTATGGCCTTGCGTGGTGATGCCATGAAAGACGAACAATCGTTTATTCCGAAAGAAGGCGGAAACCATTATGCAGCTGATTTGGTGAGCCAAATTCACCAATTGAATCAAGGGAATTATTTACACGGTTTGAAGGATATCGAACATAAATCCGATTTTTGTATTGGAGTTGCGGGTTATCCTGAAAAGCATTTGGAGTCGCCGTCGTTAACTTCTGATTTGAAACGATTGAAAGAAAAAGTGGATGCAGGTGCTGATTATGTAGTAACTCAAATGTTTTTTGACAATTCAAAATTCTTTGAATTTGTTGCCAAAGCAAGAGAAATTGGAATCAACGTTCCTATTATTCCAGGGATTAAACCGATTGCAGTACAAAGACATTTGCAAATCTTACCTCAAATCTTTAGAATTGACTTACCAGAAGATTTAATCAATGCAGTGGAAAAATGTAAAACGCCAGCGGATATCCGACAAGTAGGAGTAGAGTGGGCGATTCAACAGTCGTTAGAATTAAAAGCTGCTGGAGTGCCGTTTTTGCATTATTATTCGATGGGTAAATCAGAAAACATCCGACAAATAGCCAGTAAAGTTTTTTAAAATAAACTTTTAGATATTTAAAGCTTCCAATCTTTCAAAGGCTGGAAGCTTTTTTATTTCGTAACCTCCCTAAACACCGTCTCCAGATTCTTGTTTTTTTGGTTGAGTTGTAACGTTTTCAATCCATTGGCGGTAGCAAAATCAAACACTACAGGACGCATATCTTTGTCGGTAGCAAAAGTCAATTCCCAAATCTTTCCATTGGTATTGGAATAAGAACTTATATTTTCGATAGTAGCAATTTGGGTTTCGTTCACTTTTTGGTCAAATTCCACTTCGATAATTTGAGTTGCAGACTCACTAATGAGTTTTTCTAATTTTTTATCGGCTACGATTTTCCCTTTGTCAATAATAATGACACGGTCACAAATCGCTTCTACTTCTTGCATAATATGCGTAGAAAGGAAAACGGTTTTGTCTTTACCTGCGTTTTTAATCACATTTCGAATCTCTATTAATTGATTGGGATCTAATCCTGTTGTAGGTTCGTCCAAAATTAAAACGTCAGGATTGTGCAATAAAGCATTGGCTAAACCAACTCGTTGGCGGTATCCTTTAGATAGTTGTCCGATTTTTTTATGACTTTCACTAGCTAATCCAGTCAATTGAATCACTTCTTCAATTCGCGATTTGGCTACTTTATATACATCAGCATTGAACGCTAAATATTCCCGAACGTACAAATCCAAATACAACGGATTGTGTTCTGGCAAATAGCCAATAGAAAGCTGAACGTCTTTTTGTTGGGTATTGACATCAAAACCATTGACTTTGGCACTGCCTTCGTCTGCGGTCAAGTAGGTCGTTAGAATTTTCATCAAAGTCGATTTCCCTGCTCCGTTTGGACCTAAGAAACCCACAATTTCTCCTTTGTTGATAGAAAATGAAATCGCATCGAGTGCTTTTTGTGTTCCGTAACTTTTAGATATATTCTGAATGGCTATTGACATCGCTTTGTATTTGCTACAAAAGTAAACAGAAAAAGCATTTATTTGTTGTTTCAACCAATTTGAATTTTTTAACTATTTTCAAATTCATAAAATACAGGGTGTAAACTATTGATTTTTTAATCAATAGTTAGTAAAATATGGTTTTAACAAAGAATTTCGTTTTTGTTGTATAAAAGCATTGGTTTTTCTTGGATGAAATGAAATAAATGCTAATATTTGCAAAGTAATTCAACAGAAAAACAAGCAGGTCATGTGTAATAACCGTTTTTATTTTAGCAATACTTATTACTTCTTTTTTAGGAAGTAAGGATTGTTATATGGTTATTTGAAAAATAAAAAAGCAAATTAAAACAATATACAATCCTGATGAAAATCAGGATTTTTTTTTGAATTTATGGCAACAAAAATTGCAATACAAGGGATTAAAGGTTCGTTTCACCATCAAGTGGCTCAGGAGTACTTTGGAAAAGAAGTGGCTGTTGACGAATGCTTGTCATTTGAAGAATTAGTTTCGAGCGTATTGTCTGGTAAATCAGAGCAGGCAGTGATGGCTATCGAAAATTCGATTGCAGGACCTATTATTCCTAATTATGCGTTGATTGATAAGAATAATTTGCACATTATTGGCGAACATTATTTGGATATTCATCAAAATTTAATGGCTTTAAAGGGTCAGACAATTCAAGATATTGAAGAAGTTCATTCGCACCCAATGGCGTTGTTGCAATGTATGGAGTTTTTGAAACAGTATCCTCATATTAAAATTGTTGAAGATAAAGATACCGCCGAAACAGCTCGAAGAATTCACGAAAAACAATTAAAAGGAATTGCCGCCATTGCAAGTAAAGTTGCTGCTGAAATGTATAATTTGGAAATTTTGGCGCCAGAGATTCAAACGATTAATAATAACATGACACGTTTTGTAATTATTAGTAAAGTACAGTCACTTTTATCGACAGATGAAATTAACAGAGCTTCTCTCAAATTTGAATTGGATCACAAACGCGGGAGTTTGGCAGCCGTTTTGAATGTGATGAGCGATTGCAAATTGAATTTAACCAAGATTCAATCGTTACCCAAAATTGAAACGCCTTGGAAATATTCGTTTTTTGTAGATGTGACCTTTGAAAAATACGAAGATTATGCCAAAGCAAAAGCCTTAATCGACATTATGGCAGAGTATTTCAAAGTTTTGGGAGAATACAAAAATGCGAAACGTTAAGAATTAAAATACCATTTACGAAAGTAAAATTAGATAGTAGAACAAAGATGATTGCAACGGCAAAACGTTTAGAGATAGTGGAAGAATATTATTTCTCTTCAAAATTGAGAGAAGTAAGACAATTGGCTGCTGAAGGAAAACCCATTATCAATATGGGAATTGGAAGTCCCGATTTGAAGCCTTCGCAAGCGGTTATTGATGCAGTGGTTTCGGCAATGCAAGAAGAAAATGCACACCAATACCAAAGTTATCAAGGCCTACCTGAATTACGTCAAAGTATGGCTGATTTTTATCAGACGAACTTTGGAGTAGCTATGAATCCTACAACTGAAATTTTGCCATTGATGGGTTCTAAAGAAGGAATTATGCACATTTCTTTGGCTTTCTTGAATGAAGGAGACCAAGTGTTGATTCCTAATCCAGGCTATCCAACCTATACTTCGGTGACGAATTTAGTAGGAGCGGTTCCTGTGTATTATGATTTAAAAGAAAGCACCAATTGGGAACCTGATTTTGAGGCGTTGGAACAATTGGATTTATCCAAAGTGAAGATCATGTGGGTGGGTTATCCGCACATGCCAACAGGAGCGAGAGGCAGTTTGGCTTTGTTTGAAAAATTAGTCGCTTTCGCTAAAAAGAATAGCATTTTATTAGTCAATGATAATCCGTACAGTTTTGTTTTGAATGACAAGCCAATGAGTTTATTACAGGTGAAAGGTGCCAAAGAAGTAGCTTTAGAATTGAATTCGTTGAGTAAAACTTTCAATATGGCAGGATGGCGTGTAGGAATGGTTTTAGGAAACGCTGCTTGTATTGATGCCGTGCTGAAAGTGAAAAGTAATATGGATAGCGGAATGTTTTACGGTATCCAAAAAGGAGCTATTGCAGCGTTGAAAAGCGATGCTTCTTGGTTCGAATCGATGAACGCTATTTATAGAAAACGTCGTGCTTTAACCGAACAATTGGCAGAAAAATTAGGTTGCGCAGTATATAAAGAAGGAGTAGGTTTGTTTGTTTGGGCAAAATTGCCAGCAGGAATTTCTTCTTCAGAAGCATTTATCGACCAAATTTTATACGAGAAACATATTTTTATTACGCCAGGAACTATTTTTGGAAGTAATGGAGAAGGTTACATTCGATTTGCACTTTGTGTAAAGGAAGAAAAAGTACAAGAAGCGATTGATCGATTTTAGATTGAAGAATAACGATTTTAGATTTCAGATTTTCCTGCAAACTTTTTCATAATTAGAGTAGGAATAAAAAAATAAAAAATGAAAGTAGTTGTAATAGGTATAGGTTTAATAGGTGGTTCGATGGTTTTAGACATCAAAGCGCTGCATCCGGATGCGACTATTTTGGGGATGGATGCCAATGAGAACCATTTGCAACAAGCCATTGATTTAGGAGTAGTTGAAAAAGCAGGAACCACTGAAGATTTAGCTGATGCAGATTTTGTGATTGTTTCGGTTCCAGTGGATATTGCCTTGATTGTTTTGCCGCAAGTATTGGACGCAGTTGGCGAGAACACGATTGTTTTTGAAGTAGGTTCCACCAAATTACCTATTTGCGAAGCAGTAGCGAATCATCCAAAGCGACGCAATT
>JAGNSF010000020.1:0-9349 GCA_017988155.1 Flavobacterium sp.
TGCTTACCAAAAAATGTTAATGTTGAAATCTCTATGATTGCTATTGCAATCTAAAAAACAACACTATAATATTTATTTATTAGCTACGTGATAGGCGATCAATCCATCAATTGGTCGTCTTAAAACGTTTCCTAATTTAATTTGGTATTTTTCAAAAGTTACTTCTAATTCGTCTTTTAGGTAAAAGGCAATAGAACCAACAAAATGAACGGGAACTTCTTGATAATTATCAAATTGCTTGATATAATTTTTCACAAAAGACTTCATCCCTTTGTATATAATTTTTTTGCAAAATGGATCTTCTTTATGTTGAATTAAAAATTTTGCAAAAGTCGCTAAATACGCATTTGGATTAGATTCTTTATACAATTTACTCTTAATAAAATCAGGAGTCACATCATATTCTTTTTCAAATTCAACCGCTAAATGTTGTGGCATTTTATTGAAATAGTACTTTCTTATTAATTCTTTTCCAAAAACATTACCACTACAGTCATCCATGATGATATATCCTAGCGATTGTACTTTTTGATGCAATTCTTTACCATCAAAATAGCTACAGTTAGAACCTGTACCCAAAATACTAACAATAGCTTTTTCTCCTTTTGGAGTAGTCGCATAAACAGCAGCATAGGTATCTTCTTCAACAACTACAATAGCATTAGGAAAATAAGCTTGAAAAACCTGAGAAAGAAATATTTTCATTCGTTCTGTACCACAACCTGCACCATAAAAGAACAAATGTGTAGCTTCATTTTTGTTTTGTAAAATATCAAAGCGATCATTCAAACGCTCAATAACTTCTTCTTCATCAAGAATTTCTGGATTCAAACCTAAAGTTTGGGTTGTAAATAAAATTTTACCACTATCATCTATGGCAATCCAATCGGCTTTAGTAGAACCACTATCAACAATTAATTTCATCTTTTGGTTTTTTTTTGGGTTTTGGTGTTTTGTAATTCAATTTTCAAAACTATAAAATTAAACTATATATAACGTTTTGGAAATAGGAAATCAGTAAAAAAATAAAATCCCGTTACAATAACAATAACGGGATTTTATTGAAAAGTTTTTGATTATTTCAAACCTGCAATATGCACAGATAAATCAATTAATTTACTTGAATAACCGTATTCGTTATCGTACCAAGAAATAATTTTGAAGAAAGTAGAATTCAAACCAATTCCAGCTTTAGCATCGATAATAGATGTTCTTGAATCTGATACGAAGTCATTAGATACTACATCATCTTCAGTAAATCCTAATATTCCTTTCATTGTAGTTTCAGATGCTTTTTTCAATACAGCCATAATTTCAGCGTAAGAAGTCTCTTTAGCTAATTTTACAGTTAAATCCACTGCAGAAACATCAACAGTAGGAACACGCATTGACATACCTGTTAATTTTCCGTTTAATGAAGGAATTACAACTCCTACCGCTTTAGCAGCACCTGTAGAAGAAGGAATCATATTTACTAATGCAGAACGACCACCTCTAAAATCTTTTCTAGAAGGACCGTCATTAGTCATTTGAGTTGAAGTTGTAGCGTGAACAGTTGTCATTAAACCTTCAACAATCTCAAAGTTATCGTGAATTACTTTAGCCATTGGGGCTAAACAGTTTGTAGTACAAGAAGCGTTAGAAACAACTAAATCAGATGCTTTTGCAGTTTCGTGGTTTACACCCATTACAAACATTGGAGCATCAGCAGAAGGAGCAGAAATAATTACTTTCTTAGCACCACCTTTGATGTGCTCACTTGCAGTTTCAACAGTTGTGAAAAAACCTGTACATTCAGCAACTACATCTACATCAACTTCATTCCATTTCAAATCAGCAGGGTTTCTCTCAGCAGTGATACGTATATGTCTTCCGTTTACGTATAATTTACCATCTTTTACTTCAACAGTTCCATTGAAACGACCGTGAACAGAATCGTATTTTAATAAGTAAGCTAAGTGATCAACGTCTAATAAGTCATTGATAGCTACTACCTCAACATTATCTCTATTGAAAGATTCTCTAAAAACGATTCTTCCAATTCTTCCGAAACCATTTATTCCTAATTTTACTTTTGACATTTTAATTTAATTTTAGATTTAGTTTATTTAGTGTGATTTATATGTTTAGTTTATTTAAAAACTTATAATTTATTAAATTGATACAATATCAGAAACACGTAACAATTCTCTATCAATTTCTGAATGACCTTTAATTGCTTGCTCTAAAGGTGTTAATGTAATTTTATCTTGATTGATTCCAGCCATGAAATTTGATTTTCCTTCTAATAAAGACTCCACTGCTTTAACACCTAGTCTACTTGCTAAAACTCTATCAAAACAAGATGGAGATCCTCCACGCTGCATATGTCCTAAAACAGATACTCTAACGTCGTATTCAGGTAAATTAGATTCAACATAATCTTTCAATTCGAAAACGCTTTTTCCTATTTTGTCTCCTTCAGCAATTACAACAATACTAGAAGATTTCCCTGCCGCTTTACTCTTTTTAAGAGAATCTAACAAACGGTCTAGTCCCATATCTTCCTCTGGAATCAAAATTTCTTCAGCTCCAGCTCCAATTCCTGCATTCAAAGCAATATGACCCGCATCTCTACCCATTACCTCAACTAAGAACAATCGATTGTGAGAACTTGCAGTATCACGAATTTTATCTATTACTTCTACAACAGTATTCAAAGCAGTATCATACCCTAAAGTATGACTTGTACCAAAAATATCATTATCAATTGTACCTGGAATTCCAATTACTGGAAAGTCATATTCTGAATTAAATAATAAAGCTCCTGTAAAACTTCCGTCTCCACCAATAACTACAAAAGCATCAATTTCAGCTTTAACTAAATTATCATAGGCTTTTTTTCTACCTTCTGGAGTTTTAAATTCCATTGAACGAGCCGACTTTAAAATAGTACCCCCTTTATTTATAATATTATTTACAGAACGAGGACCCATTTCTTTAAAGTCTCCTTCAATCATACCTTGATACCCTCTATAAATTCCAATACATCCAATGTTATGGAAAGCACAAGTTCTTACAACTGAACGGATGGCAGCATTCATTCCTGGCGAATCACCACCTGAAGTTAAAACACCTATTTTTCTTATTTTGTTTGGCATTATTGTTTGTATTTGGCGCTAAATTAGTAAACGCGAATTAGTTTCAAAGCGATGTATTTAATTAATTCTAGAACTATTTAAAATTCAAACGTTTTCGTTAATAAGTTTTAAATTAGAGAATTAAAAATAGTATTTATTTAATAAAATGTAATTATTTAGTTATATTTTGATGATACAGCAATCACAATATAATTAGTCCTCTTCTGGAACTCTACCTTCACGATTTTGTTTTGGTTGTTCTTTTGGAGATTTTTTTGAATTTGAGAATTTTATGAACTCAGGTGTCATATCTGAATCCTGATCTAAATATTCAGCAGGTATAGTTTGAATCACTCTGTTTTTCTTGAACATTTTTTGGATTAACTCTTTGAAAGTATCAAAATCTACTTCATACGTAAAACCTAGTCCTTGCGTATACCCTATTCCTTGCCCAATATAATTGATATCATTCTCTTTATTAAAAATACGTCCATTCAAGGTTCCGTCTTCGTTTAATCTCCAAAGCAATTCAACATTCCCAATAAATGCAGTTTGATTGATTCCTCCAAAAGGAACCCCCAACTTTCCATTAAACGTAATTCTTTCATTAATTTTTGACGAAATAGAAGCTTCAAAACGACCGTCTGTTTCTTTACCCAAACGTCTGTCTGCTCCTACTACATTGATTCCAACGTTAAACTTCTCATCGTCTGACTTAATCACATT
Organism: Flavobacterium sp.; assembly: GCA_017988155.1. Lineage (GTDB taxonomy): Bacteria > Bacteroidota > Bacteroidia > Flavobacteriales > Flavobacteriaceae > Flavobacterium. The sequence goes on from JAGNSF010000020.1 coordinate 3,846, forward strand.
GCCTAATAATCCGGTTGCGGTTTCAAATAGACTTCCAGATAAATCGCTCTGACTCATTCCTTCCGAGCTAAGGAAACTTCCTGTCGAAAGTAGGTACAACGCCTGTGTTTGACGCACTTCTTTGTCATACAACTTCGTTTGAATCTCTGATTTCAAAACACTACTCACTGTTGGAAATTCAATATTAAAATCGGGATCCGGACTCATCAAATCACCTCTAATTCCTATTACAACATCAACAGGGACTTTTTTATTAAAGGACGAATTATCAATCAACAACGATGGATTCGCTGTGGTTTTATATACCGCTTCTAAATTCAATTGCGCTTTCAATGGATTTCCATCCCATGAAATTGACCCTCCCTTTTTTACAGTAAAACGTTTGTTGATTCCTGTAGTTCTGAAATTATAAGTTCCTTCATAAGCTTGGAAATCTCCCCACATATTGAATTTTCCTAAGGTGTTGATTTTAAATAATAGCGAACCATTTCCTTTCCCTTTCATCCCATGTCCTGAAGCTCTATCTAATATAACTTCAACCTCAGCATCAGGAGTAATATTAAAATCAAACTCTAATTCTAAACCATTGTAATCTCTTACTTTTTCTACTATCCCTTTTTGTAAATTAAATTTTTCCTTTGCAGTAACAAAGTGTAAAAATGAATTCTCACTAATACTCTCCGAATTATTAATTGGAATTTTTATTGAAGTCCCTTTTTCAGATTTAGCATCTACAACAATAAATAGACTATTCGTTAAACCTTTAATTGTTGCCGAACCATTTATAAATGCAGTACCAAAATAGGCTGCGTCTTCTTTGTCTTTGGTATCCAACGCTAATAAACGCTTTGAACTAAAAGCTAAATCCAATTTCCAATTGGAAAAGTTCTTATGTTCAATATTTCCATTTAACAATCCTTTGGTTCCAAACTTTGTGTCTGTCAATAAATTATTTCTAAAAAGAAATTTTTCATCGGTTAAGTCTACAATGGTTCTAGGTGCCAACTCATAATCAACTCCAATATAAGGGATACTCATTCCTGCTTTGTCAAGATAGAGACGTCCATTAATTTCAGGTGCTTTTACATTTCCTTGAATAGTCGCATTTCCAGAAACCAAACCACGAATATTCGAGAGAACTTCTCCTCCAATAGACCCAAGGGTAGCTAACTTAAACTCATCAAATTTAACTCTCAAATCAAGTAGGGTTTCGTCATTTTGAATTGCCAAATTCCCTCCTGCATTAAACGATTCAAAACCATCATTCTTAATGGTCGAGTTAATGGCAAAATTGGATAAACTTTGATCTCCTTCAATATCAAACTCAAGAATACCAAGATTCGTTTTATTCAATTGCAATTGATCTATAGTCAAAGATGCCGTAGGTCGATAAACTGCCTTATCTTGTTTAAAATTAACGACTCCATTAATATTACCATCGAAAACAAACATATCATCTTCTGGCGTGATTTTGTTTAGGTTAACATCTTTGAAACTTAACTTTAAATCTTTATAATTTTTACCTTTAATAGCTCCCAACAACTCGATTCGTTGATTTTCATGAGACAATACAATATCCTCGATATCAAACTCTTTTAAGTCTTTATCAAAAACAATCCGATTATCTTGTGTGTCATTTTCATTTAAAAACCATAAATAATCTTTAAACTTCACTTCAGACTTACTAATACCTACTACATTCTTTTTTTCCTTGTTAATTGTATGGTATAAGTTTAAATTAAAATAATCTTCACCTTTATTTCCACCTTTGAATTCGGTTCTAAAAAATAGGGAATCTTTCATTGTCACGTTAATCAAACTGAAATCTCGAATTTTATAATACTTTGATTTAATAGAATCCATTTCAACATAGGCATTGTATAATGGATTTTTATTGTCAATATTCAGTCTTACATTATCTAGTGTGTTTTCAGAAGCTACAATTTGAGGTGAATTAAATTTGAATTTGAATTCATTTTTATCAGAATTGATTGTTCCACTAACTTTTGCATTCTGACCAATTGAAATTTTAGGAAACAGAACTTCAATAATTTTATTACTGATAGAAAAATCAAAATTCAAATATTGCCCTTTTTCTACTTTATTTGGCTTGTAATTGGTATACAAACTACCCAATGAATTTTCTATTAACTTCTGAAGTTGATTGAACTTATATTCCCCTTCAATCTTACCTTCTACGATATCCGGAGAATTGACTGTTATAGTTCGCTTATTCGAAGCATCAAAACTTGAATTGATTGCAAAATCATCAAAGAAATAAGTTGATTTAGAATTGGTATAAGTAGTCCGATTAACAAAAATATCTCCTTTCAAATTATCTGCCGAATTTCCAGATGCTTGAACTACAATATCTCCTTTTAGAACTGAGATAGTGTCATTTGTAAATTGCAACTGATGCAAATTAGCCTGGTCAATCGCAATATGAAAATCAAAACGGCTGTCTTTCTTTGTCCAATCGACCAACCCATCAAATACTAATTTCAAATTTGGGTCGTTAATAGATATATTTCCTTGATATATTGGCATCTTGAAAGTTCCGTTTACTTCCAAATTAGAATACGAATAGTTGTTATAACCTAATGCCGAAATAGTTCCATTAATTTTAGTGTTCAAATATTTCTCAGTAAAACCAAATCCATCAACAGCAAGAGTTGCACTGATTTTACCCAAATCTTTTTGGGAAGTGAATTTGCCTAAATCAAATTGATTTAAAACTACAGTCCCTGCATAAGAAGCTTTATCAATAAAATCAATAGAACTCATACTAAAATCCGATTCTATGGTTCCCAAAGCTGTAGTCATTGAAAAACTAGCATCAATTGTTTTAGTAGTCAATTCGGTTTTACCAACAATAGTAAATTGTCCCAATTTTTTCATTTCAAGAGGGAGTGTTTTTCCTAACACTTTAGGCAACAATGCCACTAAATTTGAATAACTAGAAGACAATTTATTGAACTTAGCCTTCATATAAAAAGTTTTTCCTTTATCCGGAAACAAATTTTTAAATCGAATCTGGCCGATCATTCTACTTTTGTATGAATCTACTAGATTCAATTGATTTAACTTTAAATCATTCAGTGTTCCTGAGAGATTGGTTTTAATATAAAAAAATTGATTTTTGCCTAATTCATTGTAAAAACATCGAATGTCATTAGAAGCCAAAGTTGATGCCGCTAATTGAACATCAAACTTTACTTTGTTATTAAAATCTGCAAAGTCTTCTATTTTGTAATTTAATGCAACATTTGCCCTGATTTCAGAATTCTCTTTAGTAATAGCTTCTAATTTTGTAATCTTAATTTGCTTTTTTGTATAACTAAAAAGGCCACTTAGTTTTTTTACATAAACCCCTCGATGATCCAAGAATGACATCTTCTGGATGTTAGTATTCACATCCGGACCATATAATTTAAAGTCGGTTAACTGGACATTAAGATTCGTAAAATCTACATCTTTAGGAATTTTTCTATTTTCATCATAAACAGTAAAATGGCCTTTAGTAATTTTAGCGTCCATTGCTGTTAATAAAAAATGTTTTCCCGTTGAAGTAGTGTCTTCTCCAAACGCATTAATAAACACGTCTAGATTTGTCAATTTTTCTTTTTTGTACGTTTTAAGATGAAACACCAAACCATCCAAATGTAAATCACTAAAGATCAAATCTCCATCAAGAAGTTTCTTGCCATCTAAAATGGTGGTTTTAATTCTATTACTATAAATTAAAGTGTCTTTATGATGGTCTAAAATAAGTACCTTTTTAAACTTCACTCCACCAAAAGGAGAAATAGCAACCTGATCTATCGAAATATTGGTGCCAAAATCTTTATTTAAAGTAGTCACTACATAGTTTGCAATGCTAGTTTGTACAACTGGCAAGCTAAGCGCAATACCTATAACTAAAAAGAATAGGACAAATCCAATGAGCGAATACGATACTATTTGTTTGATGTTTTTGATACAGCTTACAATTTAATTTTTTTCAATTCTAATTTGCCTTCGCAAAGAAGACACTTTAAATAAAAAATTCTTTAATTTTGACAACGCTGAAAAAAAGATACAGCACGCCAAATATAATTTAAAATTCGCGCTTTTTTATGCAAAATTCCGAGGTTTTTATTCTTGCCATCGAAAGTTCATGCGATGATACAGCAGCAGCCGTTTTACATAACGATAAAGTCCTATCAAATGTTGTTGCTAATCAATTGATTCACAATCAATACGGAGGTGTTGTCCCAGAGTTAGCATCAAGAGCACACCAACAAAATATTGTTCCTGTAATTGATGCCGCATTACGAAAAGCAAATATACAAAAAGAACAACTCTCTGCTATTGCATTTACTCAAGGACCAGGTTTAATGGGTTCATTGCTCGTAGGAAGTTCTTTTGCTAAATCATTAGCTTTGGCGTTACAAATTCCTTTGATCGCTGTAAATCATATGCACGCTCACATATTAGCCCATTTTATTGACGAAGAAGGGTTTGATAAACCTGAATTTCCGTTTTTAGCACTAACAATAAGCGGTGGACATACGCAAATTGTGCGTGTTGATGGCTTTTTTGATATGACCATTATTGGGGAAACTACAGATGATGCAGTTGGTGAAGCCTTTGATAAAAGTGCTAAAATATTAGGACTTCCCTATCCAGGAGGTCCTTTGGTCGACAAGTATGCACAATTAGGAAACCCAAAAGCTTTTGCGTTTACAAAACCTAAAGTACCAGGATTGGATTTTAGCTTCTCTGGATTGAAAACTGCTATTTTATATTTCATTCAAAAAAACACCATTGAAAATCCAAATTTTATTGCGGAAAATACCAATGATATTTGTGCTTCTATTCAGCATACAATTATTGAAATTTTAATGGACAAATTAAAATTAGCTGTTAAAGAAACGGGAATTAAGCGCATTGCTATTGGAGGCGGTGTTTCTGCCAATTCAGGAATACGTAACACCTTGAAAGAAGCAGAAAATAAATACGGATGGAAAACCTACATTCCTAAATTTGAATACACGACTGATAATGCAGCAATGATTGGTATTGTAGGTTATCAAAAATTCTTATCTAAAAATTTCGAAACCACATCGGTAGTTTCTAAAGCACGAATTCAATTCTAAAACTATGCAATTATTTTATAATGCTTCAATAAACGAGTCCACTGAAACCTTTTCTTTTGACAAAGAAGAAAGTAAACACATTATTAAAGTTTTACGTAAAAAAGATGGTGATATTTTATTTGTAACTAATGGTTTAGGTTTTTTATTTAAAACAGAAATTATATTGGCTTCTGATTCAAAATGCACTGTTCAAATGGTATCGTTTGATAAAGCACCAACACCAAATTTTAAATTGCATTTAGCTGTAGCTCCAACCAAAATGAATGACCGATACGAATGGTTTTTGGAAAAAGCAACTGAAATTGGTATTCATGAAATCACTCCAATCATTTGTGATCGTTCTGAAAGAAAAGTAATAAATAAAGA
>JAGNSF010000020.1:9449-13051 GCA_017988155.1 Flavobacterium sp.
CATTCGAAAAGCCATCAAAAAACTGTTTCCAGCTAACGAACTGATTGAAATTCCTACCAATCATCTCATTTTTCAAAAACCATTTTCATTCCCAAACGGTTTACCTAAAATTCATGAACACGACAATAAAAGACCACAAGCATTAGGGATTTTTGTTAAAAATAGATTGGTTTTGTTGTATACCTACGAGTGTGATTTAGGTGATGGATGGGAAGATGCCGAAGTCAATAATGATCCATTAGAAGTTCGACAAAAAGCACTCAAAATGGGAGCCAACATCATTCATTATATCTTCACAAATTAATGCAACTGACTCACGAAAATAATCGTTTTAACAAAAAGAACTTTCCAATTACCTTGGTTTGTGATCATGTCTATTTTCAACAAAATATTGGTTCTTTATTCCGCATAGGAGAAGCTTTTGGTATCGAAAAAATTATGTTTATTGGTAAAGACATAGCTCTTACCCCCAGAAAAATAAACAAAACATCCCGAAGTACTCATTTACAAATCCCGCATTTTATTATTGAGGAAACAAAAGATGCTGTTAAATTATTGCTAGAAAACAAATATGAAATTATTGCTTTAGAAATCACTAGCACAAGTACGCCTATTCAAAAAATTACTGCTCCAAAAGATCAAAAAATTGCTCTTCTAATCGGGAATGAGATTGATGGAATAAGTGATGCCCTTTTAGCCATTGCAAACCAAACCACACATATTACAATGTATGGAAATAACAGTAGTATGAATGTGGTTCAAGCTACAAGTATTGCTTTGTATGAAATCAGCAATCAATTAAATGAAATCTAAAATTAGGATTGTTTCCTTTGATTCTTTTTCTATCTTTATAACTTAATATCATTCTTGATTAAATCCCAATTTTAATGATTACATCCAAAACAATTGCTAACGGAATTTTAAGATCAATAGGCGTTTTAGTGCTTATCTGTATTTTACTCTATTTCTTATACCAAATTCAAGCTGTAATTGTTTATCTAATTGTTTCGTTAATTCTTACCCTTATAGGAAAGCCTATTATGAGTTTTCTTAAAACACGCTTGAAATTTCCAAATGTTGTAGCGGCAATCACCACCTTAATTTTCTTTTTTCTGCTAATCGTAGGATTTATTTCTTTGTTTATACCCTTAATTCTTTCCCAAAGCGAAAGCTTGTCTTTACTCAATACAACTCAAATCGAACATAACATAAATCAACTATTAAATGAAATTGTAGTTTTTTTAGACAAGCATAACATTGATTCAACAAGTTTTTTAAAAGAAACGAATATCAGCTCCAAAATAGATTTCAATTTCGTGCCTGAATTATTAAATACGATTCTCAATACAATCAGTAGTTTTGGTGTTGGATTAGCAGCGGTATTTTTTATCACTTTTTTCTTTTTAAAAGACAAAGTTTATTTCATTGAAAATTTAAAGAAACTTATCCCTGATGCTCATGAAACACCTATTATCAATTCGTTAGATAAAATCAATCATTTACTGTCACGTTATTTTATAGGTTTGTTATTACAATTAGGAATCGTGTTTGTTTTATACTTGATAGTGTTATCTGTTTTTGGTATTTCAAATGCTTTTATCATTGCTTTTTTGTGTGCAGTACTCAACATTATTCCTTATGTTGGCCCGTTAATTGCCTCGCTAATCGCTGCGGTTTTAACTATGATTAGTCATTTAGGAAATGATTTTCAAACCGATACTCTGCCTACAACAATCTACATATTAATTGGCTTTTGGATTGTTCAATTAATCGACAACAATCTATCTCAACCCATTATTTTTTCAAAAAGTGTAAGTTCACATCCTTTAGAAATTTTCTTGGTCATTTTAATTGCAGGTTTTCTTTCAGGGATTTTAGGGATGGTGATTGCAGTTCCTTTATACACTATCCTAAAAGTAATCGGTAAAGAGTTTTTTCCGAATAACGCTGTAATTCAACTAATTACAAAAAATATTTAATCTTGGATTTATCTATTTTATATCCTAAAGTACAGGAATTTATACAGGATCAATTAGGAGTTTCCATAGCGAAATTGGCATTACAAAAAAATCCTTTTCCAGAGATCGATTGGTTAACTATATTGAACCAAATTGAGGCCAAAACTAAATCCAGAGAAAAATTACCCACTTGGTTTAGTACCAAAGCCATTATTTATCCGTCCAAGTTATCAATAGAACAAACATCGTCAGAAAGAACTGCCGAATACAAATCAAGTCTTATAGCAGGAAATAGCCTAATTGATTTAACAGGTGGTTTGGGAGTTGATGATTATTATTTTGCTAAAAAAATAAATAAAATAACACATTGCGAAATTAATACTGATCTATCAGAGATTGTCGGACATAATTTTAAACAATTAGGAGTTACTAATATTGAATGCATTGCGGGAGATAGCTTAACTACTTTACAATCGACTACTGAAAAATGGGACTGGATGTACATAGATCCTTCGCGTCGTAATGATGCGAAAGGCAAAGTATTCATGCTAAAAGACTGTTTGCCTAATGTTCCTGAAAATTTAGATTTTTATTTTGAAAAATCAGACGCTATTTTAATTAAAACGGCGCCTTTATTAGATATAGCAGCCGGATTATCTGAACTACAAAATGTAAAAACAATTCATATTGTAGCTATAGAAAACGAAGTAAAAGAATTGCTTTGGGAATTGCACAAAAACTACTTAGGAGATATCGGTATAAAAACAATAAACCTTACAAAAGATGCATCAAACTCTTTTGATTTTATCCTTAATCAAGAAAGTACCGAAGCCAATTATTCATTACCAAAACGTTACTTGTTCGAACCGAATAGTGCAATTATGAAGTCGGGCGGTTTCAATGAAATCAGTGAACAATATCGACTTGATAAATTACACAAACATTCCCATTTGTATACGTCTAATGAATTAATTGATTTCCCTGGACGTGTATTTGAAATACAACATGCTATACCCTACTCAAAAAAAGAAATTAAAATTCATCTTGAAAATTCAAAACAAAATATTACAACTCGCAACTTTCCTGAAACTGTAGAACTAATTCGTAAAAAATGGAAAATTAAGGAGGGTGGAAATTCCTATTGTTTTTTCACGACTGATATGAATAATGATAAAATAGTTTTAATTTGCACCAAAATAAAATAATCATGAAACACTTACTTACTATCGCTATATTTTTATTCAGTTTACAATCATTCGCACAAAAACCATGCGAATATACCACTAACATAACTGATTCTATTGGCACCTATAAGTCGACTAAGGAATATATGATTGCAGAGAAAAACTTTGGAGAAACTTCAAGTTATATTTTCTTTTCATTTGCTGTCGCAGATGGAATGCCGTTATTAAATGTGCAATTGATTCAAAAAAGTAAAGGCTTCATGAAAGCCAATTGTTTCGATAAAAATTCTAAACTATTTTTACAATTGAATAATGGAAAAGTAGTCACGCTACTTCATACAGATCAAGAAAATTGTGGAAGTATGCTTCGAGACGATAAAGGGTTCGATAATCGATTGACAACTGCTACTTTTATGTTTATGAAAGATAGTTTTGAAGAATTGAAAAAATCACCTGTTTC
>JAGNSF010000020.1:13151-15198 GCA_017988155.1 Flavobacterium sp.
ATCTACTAACGTAATATCAACTGCACCTCCTCTGTTGTGTATAGAACCTTTAGCTGGGTCCGCCACATATTCTGGATTGGAAACAATTTTCCACATTCTTTTTTGAATGTCTAATGGTCGATAACAATCATAAATCTTGATATGATATCCTTTTTTAATGAATTTAGTACTCGCTTTTACTAAAGCTTTTACTGTTTTAAAACGTAAAAAACATTCCGCACAATCATATACTTTTGCTTTCAAAAAATTGTCTTCTGTGGCATATTTCATATCATACACAAAATCAGCACTATAATCTTTCAAATTTACAAAAGTAGTATCCGAAATAGATTCTACTTGCTGAGCTCGAAGTAAATAAGTGTCTGAAAAGAAAACTAGTACTAAAAAAGAAAAAAACAATCGCATCGCATTATGTTTTTATAATTATCTGTTAAAAGTATTTATTATTTTTGACTCTTTAGCATCACTTCTATTAAATTTGAATTCTTTAAATTGTAAACCAATTGAAAATCTTATTTTTGAATAAAAATACATCTTTGTGAAATCGCCATTTATCATAAGTTTGCTCAAGCAAATACCAATAAACAAAAGGCGATACTACATTTAACCAAAAGCAAACAACTTTTACATATATGAAAACCCAATCTATCTTTTTTAGTTTTTTAGTTTTTATCACCACCTTTTCCGTTTTGGCTCAAGCCAAAAAAACAATTCCTGCCAGCCAAATAGAATTTCAATCTTCTGAATACGCTAATAAAATGTATTATTTGGCAAGTCACTATGGTAAATACCAAACCTTGCTAGACTCTGTAAAAGGAACTAATGACGGAAAATTAGTCTTCAAAAAAGACCAAAAATATATTGAAGGAATCTATATGTTAGTAACTCCTGACAAAAAAATAGAATTGGAATTCCTAATGGATACCAACCAAAAATTTACGATACAAGTAACCAATCCAACCGATAAAACTTTGGCGATAAGCAATTCACCTTTAAACCAAGATTTCAATTCCTTTAATTCCTTTTTCAAAACCAAAATGGAAGGAATCAAATCCTTAGAAAAAACCTTAGCCGATAAAAAAACAAAACAAGATAGCGCAGTTGTTATTACAGACTTAAAGAAAATTCAAAGCGAGATCAACGTTTATAAAAATGAATATATTCAGGCTAATCATTCTAATACATTAGCGCTACTATTCAAAATGAGCCAGCCGTTAGATAATTTTTTAAATAAAACTGCAGAAGAAAAACTAGTTACTAAAACAGACTCGATTGCCTATTTAAAAAAGCACTTTTTTGACGGAATTGATTTTAAAGACAGTCGCTTACTGCGTAATCCCTTTTTAGAAAACCGAATTACTACCTATTTCAACACCTTTGTTCCTGTAACGCCTGAAGCAGTTACTACGGAGATTGTACAAATTTTAAATCAAACTGACCAACCTAATGGTGAGGTATTCAAATACCTCAGTTTGCATTTTATCGATTTGTATTCAGAACCTAAAATTATGGGTATGGATAGAGTATTTATCAATATTTACAATACCTATTTCAAGAACAAAGAATATGCTTGGCTACAGCTCAAACAAAAAGAATTCTTTAAATTCAAAGTGTCCAGCATCAAAGATAATTTAGTGGGAGACAAAGGACGTAATTTATTCATGTTAACCCAAGACCAAAAACGAATTGACTTGTATGACATCAAAGCCAAATATACCGTAATCGCTTTTTGGGATCCTACTTGCGGTCATTGCGCTACTGAGATTCCGAAAATGCACCAATTGTATGAAACCGAGTGGAAACAAAAAGGTGTAGTCGTTTTTGCCATAAACAACAATACTAACGAGATGGTGAAATGGAAAGAGTTTATTGAAAAAGAAAAACTATCCGATTGGACTAATGTATATCCTGCTCCTGTAGTTACAGGGAATTATACCAAGGAAGATGTTGATTTCCAAACTTTGTATAATGTGAGACAAACTCCAGTTATGTATCTTTTGGATCAGGACAAAAAAATTATTGCTAAAAAAGTAGGTCCTGAAAATTA
>JAGNSF010000171.1:0-1181 GCA_017988155.1 Flavobacterium sp.
TTACTCCGTTAAGTAAACTCAAAGCCACTTCTTTAATTAAACGATTAAATAAAGAGCCACTCAAGGTATTGTTAGCCAAACCTTGAACAATAATAGCCGAAGATTGTACCCCAACATTACCCGCCATCGCGGCAATTAATGGTGTAAAGAAAAACAACTTGCCATGCTCAGTCATCGCGCCTTCAAAAAGACCCAATACTTTTACCGAAATGAATCCACCTAGTAAAGCCAAAACTAACCAAGGCAAACGGGCTTTCGTATGTTCAATGATGCTGTCATCTGCTTCAACGTCTTGTGAGATACCCGCAGCTAACTGGTAATCTTCATCGGCTTCGTCCTTGATGACATCGACGATATCGTCAATGGTAATGCGTCCCACCAAACGTCCCAATTCATCCACCACCGGAATAGCTTCTAAATCGTATTTTTGCATGATACGCGCTACCTCAACGTCTTCGGTATCTACATTTACATAATTCAATTTTCGGATGTATACATCATTAATCGGTGTTCTGGAAGAAGTTGTCAATAAATCTTTAAGCGACAAACGTCCTTTCAAACGGTCTTCATCATCCACCACATAAATGGAGTGCACTCTTGAAATATTTTCAGCCTGAATGCGCATTTCTTTAATACAAGTTAGCACATTCCAGTTTTCGTTCACTTTCACCAACTCCTTGTGCATGATTCCCCCCGCAGTGTCTTCGTCATAACGAAGCAAATCCACAATGTCCTTGGCGTGTTCAACGTCTTGTAATTCCGAAATTACCTCTGCCTTAATTTCTTGCGATAACTCGGCAATAATATCCGCAGCATCATTCGTTTCTAACTCGTCAAGCTCTTCCGCAATTTCTTTTGGGGAAAGTCGTTTTAAGATATTTTCACGTAAATCGTCCTCTAATTCCAACAGAATTTCGGCCGTTTTATCACTATCTAAAACTTTAAAAATATAAGTTGCCTCTTCAAAATCAAGCTCTTCAAGAACTTCGGCAATATCAGCATGGTGCATATCATTCAACAAAACTTCCAGTTGTTGGTCGTTCTTCGATTGAATGAGTTGCTCTAATTCTTGAATTAGTTCTTTGCTGATTTTAAATTCCATCGGCTTCGATTTTTTGAGTGAGTGCTATAAAGTCTTCAACACTAAGTTGTTCTGGGCGAAGATCTAAAACTTTGTCTTC
>JAGNSF010000171.1:1281-4197 GCA_017988155.1 Flavobacterium sp.
TCCAATAAATATTTGGTCAAAACTCCCATTCCAGGTCCTATTTCTAACACATCATTATAGCCTTCCAAACTCAACGTATCGGCAATCGCCTTAGCAATGCTTTCGTCTTTTAAGAAATGTTGTCCGAGATGTTTTTTAGCTTTTACTTTTTCCATTGGTTGGTTTGCCACAAAGGCGCTAAGACACTAGGTGTCTTTTTAGTTGTGTTCAGAAATTACTTCTAGTTCTGTTCTAAAAGCCAGCATTTTTTCTCCAAATAACTGGTAACTTTCTTGACGAAATCGTGGTGCATCTTCTGTATAATATTTTTCTAAAGTCGCTTTACTATCCGTCGTAAATTGGATCGAATAAGTAGTTCCTCCCATTTCTTCTTCAATCAAAACTTTCACAATCTTAGCCGAAGAAAATTTCCCTGTCGCTAAAATCGCTGGAATTCGGGTTTGCTGCATCCATTGTAACCATTGGTCTTGAACGCTTTCGTGTATGTTAACTGTTACGTTGTAAAGTATCATTTTTTTCAGTTTATAAGTTTATAGTTTATGGGGTTAATAGTTTTTGGGTTATTCTTAACCAAATAAACTAATAAACATATAACCCATTAAACACATAACCTTTTTTACAAATTACTATCTCCTCTTAATTCTCTAAATTTTCGCCTTGCCTCCACAAAATAAATACTGTCTTGGTGGTTGAAAATTATTTTTTCATACAATGATTTTGCTTTGTCGGGCAATTGCAATTGATTTTTGTACAATTCTGCCGAAAAATAAAGTGCTTCATCTACATAAATTCCGTCAGAATGCTGCTCTATTATGCTTTGGTATTGGGCTAAAGCTAAAGAAAATTCGCCTATTTTCTCGTATAATTGACCCAATCTCAAATTCGTAACGGCTTCGATTTCTTGGCCTTTGAACTGTTTCAAAATCGCTTGAAAAGCCTGAATCGCTTCCTGATTTCTATTTTGGTATTCCAAATAATCCACTTTTGCAAAAGCCTTCAAAGCCACTTGTGTCGAATCGGCAACGGTATTGTCATTGATGAGCAAAAAATACTCCAAAGCGTCATTGGCAATCAGTTGTGTACTCGCCGATTTCAGCTCTTTGAATTGTTTCAACGCCCATTCTAAATCGGTTTTGAAATAACTCGTTTTAGCCGCTTTCAAACTCGCTTCGTGAGCCACTGCATCGTTCTTCAAATCGTTTTCAATTTGCGAATAATACAACAACGCCTGATTGAATTTGGCTTCGTACAGTAAAATATCCGCCAATTCCATTTTAGCTTTCGCCGTTTCGTATTCATCCAACTGCAATTCCAATGCGGCACGAACAATTGTCTTTCCTGCTTCGGGCTTTTTTAAATTGAATGTCAAAAAATGCGCCTGCATCAGCTGCAAAGATAAGGTAAAAGGACTGATTCCGTATTTCGAAATCAGAGCTGACAATTCCGTTTCAAGATTGGGGCAGTCTTTTTCGGGTGTCGTGTCAATTTTGACTTGCATCAAATACGTATTGGCTTGTACCAACAATTCGATTTCAGTAGTGTTTTCTAAAACAAATTCCAAAATGGTTGTGGCAGTGCTATCGTCTTTCTCGTCAATCGCCAATTGTGCCAAATTAATAATGGCATTTAGCGATTCAGGATTGCGTTTGTAAATGGCTTTTTCTTGGACAAAGGCTTTTCCAAATTCTTTTTGCTGGGTGTAATACCAACTCAAAAATTGGTTCCAATACACGTCTTGATTTTTTTGGGTTCGAGTAATTAATGCTTTACGCAAATTGGCCGAAAATCCCGCGTCGCCTTCATCAGTAATAAAACGCGAAAATTGATTTTGAATCAAAATCGTACTTTCTTGATGGACAAAAGCCTCGTCTAAGAAAGTGCTAATCATCATATCCGTATTGCCTAATTGCCCGTACAACAACCCCATTTGGTAATTGAAATTGAAATTAGGTTGCAGTTGCACTGCCGTTTTATAGGCTTGTAACGCATAGTCCAACAAGACTTTTTTCTCAAAAGAATTGGCTATGCCATACACTTCGTTTGGGTTGGATTTGATTTTAGCCAAGGCTTGTTCAAAATACTTTTGGGCCTTCTCGTCCTGTTGTTGGATTTTAAAATTATAACCCAGTTCTACCAAAAGCGAACTTTGTTTGTACTTGTCCAATCGGGTTTGAATGGCTTTTTCAGCTACATCAAACTGCTTTAGTTGTTGGTAACAATCAATGGTTCTAATGAAGTATTGGTAATTTTGAGGAAGGGATTGTAGCAATTCTTCGTAACTGATTTTGGCTTTTTCAAAATCGCCTTTGTCGTAATAATATTGAGCTAATTGCTCGTTTTGGGAGAAACCAATTAATGAAAAAAACAAGCTGATATATAGTAGTAGTTTTTTCATTGAATCAGAATTATTTTTTATGAACCATATAAGGCATATAAGGTTTTATAAGTTATTGCTAAATCGCATTTTTGAATCGAAATAACAAATTTACAACTGTTTATTTAAGCCTTAAATGAACTTATATGCCTTATATGGTAAATTTTATTTTTTTTAAACATATAAGACATGTAAGGGAATATAAGTTTTTGCTTTACAGAATAATTACTCTTATTATTTGATTTCTATTGCGTCGAAATGATAAATTATTTTAGCCTTAAATGAACTTATATGCCTTATATGGTAAATTTTTAATCTATAATATCAAACCCACAATACGGACGCAATACTTCTGGAATTACAATCCCTTCTGGTGTTTGGTAGTTTTCTATAATGCCTGCCAAAACTCTTGGCAAGGCCAATGAACTTCCGTTTAAGGTGTGTGCCAATTGATTTTTTCCGTCCTTGTCTTTGAAACGCAATTTCAAACGGTTGGCTTGGAATGTTTCAAAATTAGACACAGAAGAAATTTCCAACCAACG
>JAGNSF010000021.1 GCA_017988155.1 Flavobacterium sp.
GAAGAACTGAAGTAGTATTACAAAAATAATTTACTTTAAATATTTTTTAGAAAACGCCCTGATTTATCAGGGCGTTTTTTTATTTTTATAGAATGACAAACACTTCTTTTTTAGATAAAATCGCAGCAGTGCTAATTGACAACTATTCTGATAAATTATCTGATACAGTTATTATTTTACCTAACAAGCGAGCTAAGGTTTTTTTAATTGAAGCCATAAAGAAACAGGTCAGTCAAACTGTGCTTTCACCTGAAATAATTAGTATTGAAGATTTTATTCAAAATATTGCGGGAATTCGTTCCGTGGATACTATCGAACAGTTATTTGAATTTTACGAAGTGTATTTGTCAATTACACCTAGTGCTCAGCAACAGTCTTTTGAATTGTTTGCCAATTGGGCCAAAACACTTTTACAGGATTTTAATGAAATTGATCGTTATTTATTAGAGCCATCTCATGTTTTGTCCTATTTGAAAGACATTGAAGATATTAAAAAATGGGGAATTGAAGTCGAAGATAAAACACAATTACTTGAAAATTATATTGATTTTTGGAAGTTATTACCTAATTATTACCATTCTTTATACGATCATTTATTGGCTAAAGGAATTGGTTACCAAGGATTGATTTATAGAGAAGCCGTTAAGAATTTAATTCATTTTTTAAACACAGTTCATAATAAACAATTCATTTTTGCGGGATTTAATGCTTTAAATGCTGCCGAAGAAAAAATTGTTCAAGAGCTTTTAGCTGTAGGGCAAGCCAAAATTTATTGGGATGCTGACCAAACCTTTCTCAACGACCCCTATCACGATTCGGGGCTATTTTTACGCCGATTCAAAGAAAATTGGAAGCATTATAAATCACATCCATTTGAATGGATTGTAAACGATTTTTCTGGAACTAAAAATATTCAGGTAATCGGAACTCCAAAGTCAGTAGGACAAGCTAAAATCGCAGGGAGTATTTTGGAACAAACCATTCTAGAAAATCCTGATAAATCCTTAGATAAAGTTGCGGTAGTTTTAGGTGAAGAAAGTTTGCTGGTTCCGTTGTTGTATTCGTTACCGGCCTCGGTTGGCGCTTTAAATATTACGATGGGGTATTCTGCAAAGAATAATCCCGCACAGATTTTGGTAGCCAAATTATTTAAAATGCACACCAATTCGTTGTCGAGAAACAACAAGGGGTATGTGTTCTATTACAAGGAGGTTTTGGATGTTTTGACCCATCCTTTGGTGGAACCCTATGCACAAACGCGTGAATTAGTGCAACTCATTAATGAGTATAATTATACCTTCATTACGCATCAAAAGTTATTGGATTTGAATCCAAATCCGAGTGAATTATTTTTATTGTTATTCAAAAAATGGGAAACGGGTGCTATTCCTGTTTTGGAAACTATTATTAGTTTGTTACAGACTTTGAAAAATAATTTAAGCAATGATAATGAAGAGGAAAAGATAACAAAAGCATTTGTTTTTGCTATTTTCAAAGTGATTAATAAATTGATTACGTACTATTCAAAACACCAACATATTGATAAGATTGAAACGCTTTATGCCATTTACAAACAAGTGATAGATGTTGCTGAGGTTTCGTTTGAAGGAGAACCTCTAAACGGCTTGCAAATTATGGGCGTTTTAGAGAGTAGGGTTTTGGATTTTGATACGGTTATTGTCACGTCTATGAATGAAGGTAAATTTCCTGCGGGGAAATCGTCCAATTCCTTTATTCCGTATGATGTGAAACGGGAATTAGGTTTGCCAACGTTCAAAGAAAAAGATGCTATTTATACCTATCATTTCTACCATTTGCTGCAACGAGCGACTAACATTTATTTGTTATACAATACTGAAAGTGAAGGCTTGGATGCTGGCGAAAGAAGTCGATTTATCACCCAGTTGGAGGTAGAAAGACAAGCCAATCATAATTTATCGCAAGAAATATACAATGCAGTTTTACCTGAGACAGCATATCTGCCTATGGAAGTCCCAAAGTCAGAATCTGTGATATTGCGCTTAAAAGAAATTGCACAAGCGGGTTTTTCTCCTTCAGCATTGACGAGTTATATCAGGAACCCGATAGATTTTTATTTTCAAAAAATTCTTCGCATTCGAGAAGTGGAGGAAGTGGAAGAAAGTATTGCTTTGAATACCTTAGGAACTATTATTCACGAAACCTTAAAAACGCTTTATGAACCTTTCATTGGAAGGTTGATTTCTGAAATTGATATACAAAATTGTTTTAAGCAAGTTGATACCGAAGTATTGAAACAATTCAAATTGGTATATAAAGAAGGCGAAATTAAGAAAGGACGCAATTTGTTAGCTTTTGAAGTGGCAAAACGCAATGTGTCGAACTTCTTGAAAGTCGAGTTGGAAACCATTAAATCGGGTGACCAAATCCAAATTATTGCTTTGGAGCAAACCTATGAACGACTTTTAAAACATCCTAAATTACCTTTTCCGGTTTTGATTAAAGGGAATGTAGACCGAATCGAAAATCGTAACGGAACCGTCCGAATTATCGATTATAAAACAGGAAAAGTAGAAAAAGGAAGTGTTGCTTTGTCCAGTTGGGACGGTCTGACTGAGGAGATTAAAAACGATAAAATTATTCAGGTTTTAGCTTACGCTTTTATGTTTCAAAATGAAGCGAAAGGTTTGCCAATAGAAGCTGGAATTATATCGTTTAAAAACTTAAAAGCAGGTTTTCTGCCCTTCAATTTTAAAACAGGAAAAGAAGCTACCTCCATCATCACCCAAGAAATTCTAGACGATTATTTGGAACAAATTGTTTTGTTGCTCACCGAAATTTTAGATGAAACGATTCCGTTTGTAGAGAAAATCAATTAGGATTTCACCGATTTAAAAAACTGTAATAATTTTTCCTGTAAAGCTTCTTGATTTTCAATGTGCGACATATGTCCGTCTGGGAAACTCAACAATTGAACTTGCGTATCCTCAATTTGTTCTTTGGTTTCTTCGAAATTTAAAACAGGATCTTTTTTGCCTAACACCAATAATTTCGGATAAGGAGTTAAATGCAATAAAACTTCTCGGTCGATACGGATTTTCATCCCTTCTAATGAAGCAACAATACCTTGAAGCGGAGTTTTTAAAGCTTCTTGTTTGACGTTGTTAATTGCCTCCGAAAGAAGTTCTCGATTATCTTCGCTAAATAAATTAGAAATGGATAACGAAATAAAATTTTGAAACGATTGTTTTACGGCTTTAATGGCGCGATCACGATTGGTTTTTCGTTCGTCACTATCGGCTCTGGAAGTCGAATTTAATAACACTAGACCTTTTACCGCATCTGGATACAATTCGGCGAAAGCCAAAGCGACATAACCTCCCATCGAGTGACCCACAAAAATGGCTTTTCGGAGGCGCAATTCGGATAACACTTCATGAACTACATCGGCGTTGTTTTCCATAGAATGAACGTAGCCCATGCATTCTGTTTCGCCATGACCCAATAAATCAATCGTGATTACACGAAATTTTTTACTCCACTCAGGAATAAAAGCGTCCCACATTTTTTTGTTTTCCAAAAACCCATGCAATAAAACTACAGCCGTTCCTTTACCTTGGTCGGTGTAGCTAATTGAAGTGTTTTTGAAATGTGTAGTTTTCAT
This sequence comes from Flavobacterium sp., assembly GCA_017988155.1. Classification (GTDB taxonomy): domain Bacteria; phylum Bacteroidota; class Bacteroidia; order Flavobacteriales; family Flavobacteriaceae; genus Flavobacterium. Next base: position 3,644 of record JAGNSF010000021.1, read on the forward strand.
TAATACAAAGGTAAATTTTAAACGCAAAGGGCACAAAGATTTTGAATACTTCTGGACAAATGAAGATAAAAAAACGGCTCACTTTCGTAAACCGTTTTAACCGAAAACTGTCAACAGACAACTTTTTAACTATTCATCAAACTTTCGATTTCCTCTACTTCAATTGGAATGTTGCGCATTAAGTTGAAAGGAGAACCTTTTTCTTGAATCACCACATTGTCTTCCAAACGAATTCCAAAACCTTCTGCCGAAATGTAAATTCCCGGTTCTACGGTAAACACCATATTGGCTTGCATTGGCTCGGTCAAGATTCCGTAATCGTGTGTGTCCAATCCCATGTGATGGGAAGTTCCATGCATAAAATATTTTTTATAAGCAGGCCAATCTGGATTTTCGTTTTGTACATCGGCTTTGTCAATTAAACCTAAACCTAGTAGTTCAGATGTCATAACTTTGCCTACTTCAATATGGTATTGTTTCCATAAAGTGCCTGGAGTTAGCATTTGAGTGGCTTCGTTTTTTACACGCAAAACAGCATTGTAGACTGCTTTTTGTCTTTCGCTAAAACGACCTGAAACAGGAATTGTTCTGGTCATATCACTTGAATAATTGGCATATTCAGCAGCCACGTCTAGTAATATCAAATCACCCGTTTTACAAATTTGATTGTTCTCGATATAATGCAACACATTGGCATTATTTCCTGAAGCAATTATCGGAGTGTAAGCAAAACCTTTGGAACGATTGCGAAGGAACTCGTGAGCAAATTCGGCTTCGATTTCATATTCGGATACGTCAGGTTGAACAAAAGATAAGACTCTTCTAAATCCTTTTTCGGTAATGTCGCAGGCTTTTTGGATTAACTCCAATTCTACATTTTCTTTTACAGAACGCAGACGCTGCAATATCGGATTGCTTTTGGCTACGGCGTGCGCAGGGTATTTCTCTTTCCACCATTTTACAAAACGAGCCTCACGAGTTTCTGTTTCTACTGTGGCGCGATAATGTTCGTTGGTGTTAATGTAGATTGTTTCAGAATGTGTCATCAATTCAAACAACACTTTTTCAAATTCAGTTAACCAATACACGGTTTTAATTCCAGATACTTCAAAAGCACGTTCTTTGGTTAGCTTTTCGCCTTCCCAAACGGCAATATGTTCGTTGGTTTCTCTTAAGAAAAGCATTTCTCTTTGATGTTCGTAAGGCGCATCTGGAAAAAGCAACAAGATACTTTCTTCCTGATCCACACCACTCAAATAAAAGATGTCGCGGTGCTGTGCAAAAGGCATCGTACTATCAGCACTGATGGGATATATGTCATTCGAATTGAAAACAGCTACACTTTTTGGCTTCATTTGAGCCGTAAATTTGGCGCGGTTTTTTATAAATAAATTACGGTCTATTGGATGGTATTTCATACTATTTTGAAATTTATTAGAATACAAATCTAATCAAACCTTTTGTAATAGCGCAATCTGTTTTTTGATTTGTTGTCTTCTGAAATTAATGTTTTGAACTAAGCTGCAAGGTTTTTGAATCTTGTAGCTTTTGATTATATAGTACATTACTTTAGTTCGAAGTCAAGAGAAATTGAATTGCTGAGATTTTATTTAGTTCGTTTGATTTTAATAGGGTTTTGTCTAGAATCAAATACGTCAGCAATTTTGATTTGTTTTGCGTTTGTATCTACGGAGTAAATGATTTTATAATTTTTACAAACCAAATACCTGTATTCATTTTCTCTATCTAAAAGCAGTTCTTCTCTTTGGCTGATTTCCGGATTTAAAAGTAATTTGTTTGGTTCTGCAAGAATGTCTTGAATTAGTTTTTTAGCGACACGAACGCTGGCAAATTCTGAATAATAATTGAATATGGAGTCCAATTCATTTTCAGCATGATTGGACCAAATTATTTCAAAAGATTTCATTTGTATTTAGCCAAAAGTTGCTCGGTGGTTTTGAATTTTCCGTTTTCAAAATCAACTTCTGAAGCGTCAATTCTTGAATTTAATTCATTGATTGACATAGGTTTTACCGTAGTTTCAGGGATAGACTTGTTTTTTAATAAATTCTCCAATTGAGCAATGAGTTCTTCGCTTTGAAGTTTCAAAAACTCTTGAATAAATTCGTTTTTTCTAGTTTGTAAGTCCATTATACAAATATTTGATTCAAATATACAAAATTTACGGTTTTGGGAAGGTATATTTTAATTGGTGTGATTTTAGATAGTTGATACGACGCTAAGGTTTAGCTTCGTTGAATTTTATTTGGCTTATGCAAAGATGCTGAAACGAGTTCAGCATGACAAGATAGACGGGATTTGTCTTTGTCATGCTGAACTTGTTTCAGCATCTAAAAGACTTAAGGCCTTGAATTCGCACTAGCTTAGGCTTTGCAACAAGATTTAGATTTTTTGAACCTTGTAGCTTTTGTTTTATGAAATATTAATTTAGTTCGAAGTCGGGAGACTTCGAAGAGCAGGGGTTGGATAAATTACTATGGCAAGTTCCGAATGAGCGAAATGCGAAAACTTTTTAGAGTTTTACATTTTCGATTAACCAAATGGATACGCAACAAATATCGTCGATTTAGAAAGAAACCTTGGTATGTAGGATATAAATACCTGCAAAAATTATCAAAGGATTTTCCGAACTTGTTTGAACATTGGCAATACGAAGGTTTCCGACCTTAAATGACTTGAATTATGAAGAGCCGTATGAATCGAGAGGTTCACGTACGGTTCTGCGAGAGGTTTAGGGGTGAAATTCCCCTTTACCTACTCGACTTATATTTACTACAGATTTTCTATTTTACGATTAAAGTATAATTTATGTCTGTTGTTTGGCTTTTATAATAAGAAACTGCAATATCTTTAATTGCGTTTATTCTTTGTTTTTCTAAACTTACAGCATCGTTATATTGTTTCATTTGAAAATCGTACTGTTTCTTTTCTTCTGCGTTTACTTTTGATTCAACGGTTTTTGCCAAATTTTGAGATTCTTTAAAACACGGCGAAGCTGGATCAATTTCAGACAAAATATTTAATGTTCCAACATAATCATTTGTAGCAATTGTATTTCGTGCTAATTGAATTTGTTTAGTACAATTCTTTTTTTGAAAACCTTTGTACGCTTCGATTGCTTTTGCTTGAACTTGAGTGTAACAACTTACAGCATCAGGAACAGACATAAGTAAACCTAATGCTTCTTCAAATTGTTGTGTTTTTACAAAACCATCTGATTTTTTTATAATATCAGCACATTTTGTTTCGTAATATTGAATGATTTTTGTTTTACTTTTATCGATAAATGATTTGTAATCGGCATCGTTTGTATTGATTTTAGTAATTGCGTTTGTAATTGCTAATTCTTTACTACTTCCACTTCCTTTGATAATTTTGCTAATTGTAGAAAACAGTATGTTGTTATCTACTTGTTTAACAAAAAGACTTAATTCAACACTTACAATGGTTATATTTTGCATTCCGCCCTCAACAACATTAGTTTCATTAACCGCAAATTTTGGGTAAATCACAAAATTATTATTGTAGCCCGAATCTGATAATCCCGAAACTGTAACGATTTGAGAAATTTTTGTATCTAATTTTGAAAGTTGAGAATCGTCTAAATTCTCCATACTTTCGGGCATAACAACCGAAAGAGAAATCTTACCAATTTCGTTTGATGTTTGTGCTTTTGTTACTAATGAAAAAAGCGAAGCGATTATTATAAAATAAATATTTTTCATTTTGATTTATTTAATTGTTATATAAATTGTACTGCTTTTAACATCTTTTGCTGGTTGTAAACCTAACCCTTTTAAGAATTTAAAAATTTCAAGAGCAAATTTATTTGGATTATAATTATTTCCTGTTGCTTGGTCTTTTAAAGGAATTTTTACATCGTCAAATATCATTTTTAAGTCTGTTGTTCCTTGAATATGATAATTATTTTTGAATGCGTTTTTTTCCATCCAAGCTTCAATTTGGTCAGATAGAGGCAAACCATCTGAACCAATTTCTGATGACATTTTATGTGGAGAACCTGCATCAAAACTAATATCAACAATTACTGATTTTCCATTATTTACAATATCAGTAAATTTGGTTTGCATAACATTTAAGAAATCTTCAATGCAACTTTCAACAGCTTTTGAAGCTAATTTGTTATAATCCTCTGTATAAAATCTTCCGCTTTCGCCAACTTTATTTGATAACGAATTACCTGTTGAAGCCTCATAACCAGTTAAAATAAGTTTAACAGAATTGCCCGAACTACCGTTGTCAATAATAACTTCTGCTTGTACATAAACATCTGCACCAGACATTTGAATTATTTGTGATTTTATATCTGTTTGATTATCCGATGTAAAAGCATTATTGTCTTTTGCTGCTTTTAATTTTGCAATGAAATCAACAGTTGTAAAACCTCTACTATCAAAACCTTCTTTTATTTTAGTGATTGCAATTCTTTTATTTGGGTCATTTTCTAGAATTGTTCTTAAATCTTCTCCTTCTTTTGTGTACGGAATTACCATTATTTTGGGTTGAACCGTAACAACTTGTCCGCCACTACTTGTTGCAGAATTTTGACTAAATGCAAAATTTGTAACGCAAAGCGTTACAAATAAAACAATGTGATTTATACATCTATATTTCATAAAATTTATTTTAAAATCCAAACTTACGGATTATATTGTTTTGTTCAAGGTCTTTTCTTAATGCAACCAAATTAACTTTAATATCTAAGGTTAAACTTTTAATTCCTCCATTTTGCTTTGCAAAATCGCTTACTGGAATACTTGACATAATAAAAGTTTTGTATCTTTTTTGAGCATAAAACTTTTCGAAATATTGTTTATGTTTTTCTATTTCTTCCGATTCATTTGTTCCGATTAAAGCAATTTTTTGTTCAGATTCTGGAAGTCCTCTAAAAAGCAGAACATTAATAGCGTTTTTTTCTGCTTCACTACTTGCTTCTTGTTGATTTGCTCCATTACCAATTGCTCTCATAGTAATTGTACCATCGTTTCCTGAAAGAAAATTAACCTCGGAAGTTGGAAGTATTTTTTTACTACAACTTGAAGTTATCGAAAGTGAAATCAAAATAGCTAAAACAAATAATTTTCTTAATGCTGACATATATTTTATTTTACGATTAATTTGCAATTCAATTTTTCTGCTGAATTAAATCTTGCTAAAATTTCTTTTCCTCCATCAGATACTGTACATTCTGAAAAATCATCTCCTGCAACTTTAATAATTTTTAATTCTCCAATTTGAGATGGATATGGTTTGCCATCAATCATTTCATTTTTTTCAACGATTAATTTATCTCCTTCCTTAAAACCAAACTCTTTTCCGCCTGCTATTAAAACTGTTGATGCAGATTCTTTCTTGATAGTTAGAATTTTACTGATTTTTGTTGTTAAAGGAAATGTTTTAATAAAATATGCTGTTAATTTCGGCTCGATAGATTTTAACGCTTCGTTTACAGCACTTTCAGGCGATAACATTAAAGGACTAACTTCGGTTTGAAAACTTTCGGCTTCTGTTGTTTTACCTGTTTCTACTTCATTAACTTTTAAAGTAAAAGCAACGCTTGATTTATATCCATTTACACTACCGTCAGTATTTTTCATAGCATAAACGCTCATTTTTAAAATATTTCCAACAATCATATTTTGAGCAGCTAAAGCAACGTCTTGTTTTACAGTATTTTTACTATCAAGAAAGGCTTCTGATTTTTGGAATTCGAGTTCAGCTTTTACCTTATCATAACTTGTTCTATCAACAACGGTAAACCTTTTTGTATTGGTTACAATTTGAACAACTTTTTCAGCTACTGCACCCGAATATTTAGAATTAACTTCGGAAGTAAATTCTGCAACACCTAAAACTGGTTTTATTGCTGTTTGTGAATAGCCAATTAGGCTATTCACAAAACAAAACAATAAAAGAAAATTTAAATTTCTCATATTAACTAGTAATTACCTGATGATTTTAAGGTTGCAATCAAATTATTTACAACTTTTAAGTTTAAATTTAATTCAGGTAAAACCAATCCTAAAACTTCTTTTGAATAATTTAATGATTTTGTGCCTTTCGGGGCTTGCATCATTCCTGCATTTTTTATATCCGCAGATGCTGTAGTAACAGATGCGGAAGCATCTGATACTGCTTTAATTTGAGTTGCAATATTTAAACCCAAAGCTGTTAATTCATCTAAAGTTGGATTTTTTACTGTAACGTCAGCAACACCATCAACAGATTCGCCAACAGTTCTTTTGTACATTTCAGGAACAATAGCGTTAATTTCTTTAGTTGAAACTAACATTTTTGTTGAATTTGTAGCAAGTCCATCTACGCTTGAAATTCCTGAAGTTTTAGGTTCAGTTAGTTTTTCAAATTTTGCTTTGCGGTCTTCTGCATCTTTTGATTTCATTTCTGCTTTAAGCACTTCTCTTTCTGCTTTTAACTCGTCTTTTGTTTTTTGTGCAAATGTGTTTTGTTGCATAACCAAAATTAGACTTAAACTTAATACGATTTTGTAAAACATTCTTGATAACATATTGTTTTGTTTTTAATTTCCCTACTCTTAAAGATTTTCAGTAACTCTCCGTTTTTTTTTAGTGGTTTCTGCTCCACTTTATTTTGGCGAAAATAAAGTTAATGTTTGGAATCGTTTTACGGTTTTCCACATTCACTTCAATTATTTTCAATTTTTATTTTTTTGATGAGTTTCTTTTCAGCGGTTTGTTGCTCGAAACTAGCCCATAACTCGTTTATTGTCGCAAGTTGCCCATACAAGCGGTTACAACCGTTTATAATTATTTGTTTTCAATAAAATCTGTAAAGGAAATTGATTTGGAATCCAATGCAGTTACAGGGCATTACAAATGTAGGAAATTAATTGAATAATTCCCTACATTGAAAATGAATTAATTTGAAAATTTGAAAAGGAGGAAAACTAAGAAATTACTCTACCCATTTGTAATATCTAGCACCTATTAGAGTTGGATTTTCATTTTCTATACGTTCTAAAATCCATTCACTTTTAGGAGTTCGAACACTTTGTTTTTGTTCTTTTTTATGAAGTTTTTCGTAAGTAGTAAAATCAATTTCATGGCTTTGTTCCAATGTTTCAAACAATTGGGCTTTGGCGACCGCTAATTGCCAATCGGGCTGAATAGTCCCTTCAAAAACTTTCGATTTCGAGCCACTTCCGTAGGCTAAGAAACCAAATTTCTTTCCTGAAATTGGTGCGTTAGTATTAGAGAAATGTGCCAAAGTAGACAGGAATCCCATGAATATAGAACCGGTGTATAAATTTCCAATCAATGATGAAGCAATTTCGGCAGGCTGCAATTTCTGCGTTATAAAAGCACGGTATTCCTTGGATTTGCTCACTTCTTTTAATTTATTTTGGTAGTCAGCAGGAGCTTCATTTCCTGAAAGAATTGGAGTGGCTGCATCCAGCGCATATATTTCAGACAGCATGCGGCGTCCTTGAAATGAATACGGCAAGTGCATGATAATGCTTTCCCAAGTATTGTAAATTGTTTCGGTAGTGTTTTTTAGTTTTTTGAATGAAAAATACGCATTGCGCGTACGATCCATATAACATTGGTTTGAATATTGTCCGTCAAAAACAGGCTGGTCTTTATGAATTTCAACTTCGGCTTCTAAATTATCAAACCATGAATCATTTAATTGGTTACCAGTTATCGCTTCTTTAGAAAGAGTTCGGTACGGTTTAAAGAAGTCAAAAACACCTTTGGTACTGGTTGCCCATTCGTTGTCAAAAGCAATTATTTTAGGATCGGAAGTCACTAACATCGCTACAGCTCCTGCGCCTTGGGTGTATTCACCTGTAGAATTCAAATCGTATTTGGCAAAATCGGTAGTCACTACAATGGCTTTTTTATTTGGGTTGAGTCGCACAAAGTCCAAGCAGTTTTGCAAAGCATCCACTCCGCCAATACAGGCAAAAGTAAAATCGACCACATCACATTCGGCTAAAATTCCTTCTCCAAATTTTTGCTCCATCAAGGCAATTAAAAAGGAACTAATTGGTTTGGAGCTATCAATAGCGCTTTCCGTTCCTACATAAATTCTGGAAATTTCATTTAGATTGATTTGGTTGTCATGCACTAATTTAGTCAAGGCATTGGCACCAAAAACAACGGTGTCTTGAAGCACATCGGGCAAAGTCATTTTAAGCAAACCGAGTCCTTTTTCTAGTTTTTCGGGTTCGATATTTCGAGCATTTGCCAAAGTTTTTATTGGTAAATGTAGTTGAGCAACATCAAAAGCAATAGCATCAATTCCTGTTTTCATCTTTTTTATTTAGATGTTACAAAAATAAAATTAGCCTTTTGATTGACAATTTTTTAAATGGTATAAAATTAGGCATTTCATGATTTTTATGGAATGCAGAATAAATCCAAATAAAAAATAGCAATTCTTTATTTATAAGTTAATATTGCTGCTTATAACTGCATATTTGTAATTATTTAAATTTTAGGAATTGTTTAATTAAATAATGTTCTGAAGCACTATGTTTATTGATTTGCCACACTTTTTCTTAAAACACTTTAAAATCATTATAAATAACAACGAAAAGGTTGTAGTTGAATTGGATTTCTCCTATTTTTGTCACACTATTTAATAAAAATTTATTCAAATTATTATGGCAAAATCTGCAATTCTAAAGTCGTCTCTTGCAAAGAAATATTGGATGGCTTTTACAGGTTTATTTTTATGTTTGTTCTTATCGGGGCATTTAGCAGGGAATCTTCAATTAATTTTTAGCGACGCATTGCACTTTAATCAGTATGCGTTGTTTATGACGACAAACCCAGCCGTAAAAATTTTATCTTATGTTACCTACATTTCTATTTTATTCCATGCTATAGATGGAATTGTCTTAACTATTCAAAACAAAAAAGCAAGACCAGTTACTTATGCGAAAACAGATGGTTCTTCTAGCTCATTTTCTTCAAGAAATATGGCGGTTTTAGGAACAATCATTTTGGTTTTTATTGTTACGCACATGGTTAACTTTTGGGCTGTAATGCATTTTGACAAAAATATGCCATTGCAAACCATTAGTATTGGTCAAGCTGGACAACAACAAGAGTATTATTTGACTACTGATGGCGGATACCTTCCAAAAGCTCAGATAGATCAACAAATGATTAAAATTGAAAACAGAACCGAATTTTTCGATGCTGCTGCCAATGTTAAAATTAAAGAGGGATATAAAGATTTGCACAAAATTACTGTGGCGTTCTTTAAAGATCCAAAAACAGGATTGATTGCTACCATTTTATATGTATTAGCAATGTTTACTTTAGCATTCCATTTATTACACGGATTCCAAAGTGCATTCCAAACATTGGGATTGAATAACCCAAAATACACTCCAGCGATTAAAAAATTCGGGGCTGCATTTGCAATTATTGTTCCGCTTTTGTTTGCTATTATTCCAGTTTACATTCACTTTTTCTTAAAATAATCAACATCAGAAGATATTATGAAGTTAGATTCTAAAATACCAGAAGGTCACATTTCACAGAAATGGACTGATTACAAAGACCATTTAAAATTAGTTGCGCCAAACAATAGACCAAAAATTGATATTATTGTTGTTGGTACTGGTTTAGCTGGTTCGTCAGCAGCAGCTTCTCTAGCTGAAATGGGTTATAATGTTAAAGCATTTTGTTTCCAAGATTCACCACGTCGTGCGCACTCTATTGCTGCACAAGGGGGAATCAACGCAGCAAAGAACTATCAAAATGATGGTGATAGTACCTATAGATTATTTTACGACACCATTAAAGGTGGAGATTACAGAGCTCGTGAAGCTAACGTTCACCGTTTAGCGGAAGTGTCTGGAAATATTATTGACCAATGTGTGGCGCAAGGAGTTCCTTTTGCAAGAGACTACGGCGGAATGTTGGACAACCGTTCTTTTGGAGGAACGCAAGTACAACGTACGTTTTATGCTGCAGGTCAAACAGGACAACAATTATTATTAGGAGCTTATTCTGCTTTATCTCGTCAAACAGGTTTAGGACGTGTTGAAATGTTCAATCGTCACGAAATGTTAGACTTAGTTAAAGTAGACGGCAAAGCCCGTGGAATTATCGCTCGTAACTTGGTTACAGGAGAAATCGAAAGACATTCAGCTCATGCAGTAGTAATTGCTTCAGGAGGTTATGGAAATGTTTATTTCCTTTCTACTAATGCAATGGGAAGTAACGTAACAGCAGGTTGGAAAGTACACAAACAAGGGGCTTTATTTGCAAATCCTTGTTTTGTTCAAATTCACCCAACTTGTATTCCTGTTCACGGAACTAATCAAGCTAAATTGACTTTGATGTCAGAGTCTTTGCGTAACTCAGGACGTATTTGGGTACCAAAGAAAAAAGAAGACGCAGAAGCAATTCGCGCTGGAAAATTGAAACCAACTCAATTATCTGAAGAAGAAAGAGATTATTTCTTAGAAAGAAAATACCCTGCTTTTGGAAACTTAGTACCTCGTGATGTAGCTTCAAGAGCTGCAAAAGAAGTATGTGACGAAGGTAGAGGAATTGAAGCTAACGATACTAATGAAGGGGTTTATTTGGACTTCTCATCTGAGATTCAATCTAAAGGAAAACAAGCGGCTTTCGCCAAAGGGAATCATCATCCAACAGCAGAAGAAATTACTACTTTAGGAAAAGAATGGTTGAAAGAAAAGTACGGTAACTTGTTTACGATGTACCAAAAAATCACCGATGAGAACCCATACGAAACGCCAATGAAAATCTATCCAGCAGTTCACTATACAATGGGTGGTGTTTGGGTTGATTATAACTTACAATCAACTATTCCAGGATGTTTCGTTGCAGGAGAAGCTAATTTCTCTGATCACGGAGCGAATCGTTTAGGAGCTTCGGCTTTGATGCAAGGATTGGCTGATGGTTATTTTGTATTGCCTTATACAATTTCAAATTATTTAGCAGATGATATTCGTACGGGTAAAATCTCAACTGACTTACCTGAATTTGCAGAGGCAGAAAGCAGAGTAAAAGATACCATAAACCAATTCATAAACAACAAAGGTTCTAAATCAGTGGATCATTTCCACAAACGTTTAGGATTGATTATGTGGAACAAAGTGGGTATGGGTAGAAACGAAGCAGGTTTGAAACAAGCAATTGAAGAAATTGCAGCTTTGAAAGCGGAGTTCTACAAAGAAGTAAACGTTCCTGGTAGTGCAGACGAGTTAAATCCTCAATTAGAGAAAGCACTTCGTGTAGCTGACTTTATCGATCTAGGCCAATTAATGGCAATGGATGCGCTACAACGTAATGAATCTTGTGGAGGTCACTTCCGTGAAGAATATCAAGATGCAGAAGGTGAAACACTGCGTGATGATGAAAACTTCTCATTTGTGGGTGCTTGGGAATACAAAGGTGATGATATCACTCAGGCTGAGCTTCATAAAGAAGAATTGAAATACGAGTTTATCAAAATTGC
>JAGNSF010000172.1 GCA_017988155.1 Flavobacterium sp.
TACGATTTACGATTTATGTAAGCTAGACGTTCCCCTCTTCAGAGGGGCTAGGGGTGTGTTTTTGATTTCAACATTCAAAAATCAAAAATCAAAATTATGAACAAGGAACAAGGAACAAGGAACAAAAAAAACATACCTATATATAGGAGTGTAATCTGTGGCAAACAAAAAAATTGATTTTAGATTGAAGATTAACGATTTTTGATTTTAGATTGTATGCGTATTTCGGCAGCTAGACGTTCCCCTCTTGAGAGGGGCTAGGGGTGTGTAATATATTTACGAGGGACGATTTATGATATACGATGTACGATATACGATATAAGAGGGACGATTTATGAGGAGTGTGTTTTGATTTCAATATTGAAGATTCGGTATTGAACATTCAAAATTAAAAACAAGGAACAACGAATGATGAACAAAGAACAAGGAATAATTTACATCGAAGGCTCTTTCTTATATTTTCTTACATGCCTTATATGGTTTAAAATTTTCAACCACAAAGAGCGCAAAGCTTTTAGACAAAGTCAGAATGACAGCACAAAGGTTCGCAAAGAAAAGATTGCTTCGTCGTGCCTCCTCGCAGTGACAAGACTTAATAATCATAATTTCTTAATGGTCTAAAAAATTCGTTCAATCCGTCTAATCTGTGGCAAAAAAACATGGAGACTTTGTGACCCTGCCTGCGGCAGGCAGGGTCGTGGCAAAGAAATTAACCAAATAGCAACTGAACTTTCAGAAACAATTCCCCAACACCTAGGCTAGCCCAAAAAATAAAAACTCCCAATACAATTAAAACAAAAGAGGGAATTGACCATCTGGTCTTTTTTTGGAACAACTCCTGGAATGGAGGATAAAACAATACCGATAAAAACAGAATAAAAATTCCAAATTCGGTATCATTGCCGGCGAAGCAGTTAATCAATCCAATTGCTGAAAAAACGATGGCAAAAAGCCAGTTCAAAAAAGTAATTACTCCTTGCTTCATATTAGTTGATTTTTTTAATTTTTTTGGCCGGTACTCCAGCTACGATAGTATTATCTGCAACGTCTTTATTGACTACGGCTCCAGCAGCAACAATGGCATTTTCACCTACGGTTACGCCTGGCAATATAATGGCACCTGCGCCAATCCAAGCATTCTTTTTAATCACAATTTTAGCTAAGTCCAAGGATTTACGATTGGTAGGGTCTGTAGGATGATTTTCGGTAATTAAACTCACTTTTGGCCCTATCAACACCTCATCTTCAATAGTGATGCCGCCCAGGTCTAAAAACGAACAGCCGTGGTTGATGAATACATTTTTACCTATCGTGGTGTGTTTTCCAAAATTAGTATGAAAAGGCACAAAAACAATGGTACTCGAATCGATAGCGCTGCCTATGATTTTGCTTAATTGGAGTCTAATTTGATTGATATCTGTAGCGCTATTTAAGGCCGAAGACAAAGCGATCGTTTGCGACACCTGTTTCCAAAGTTTCGGCAAGTCCGGATCGTTTTTATCGATAATTCCTCCCGCTAACATTCTGCTAAAAATTCCACTTTCCTGTTTCAAATTTGATACTTTTTGAGTGGATAAATATATACAATTAAATTTTATATTTGCGGCTATGAATTCGTTTGCAATTAAAAAAATAGGCTTGGACCAATTGGTTCCACTACAAGAAATAGGACGCAAAACCTTTTACGATACTTTTTTTGAATCTGATTCAGAAGAAAGTATGAAAACCTATTTAGCCACTAGCTTTTCAACCCAAAAACTCACTGCTGAACTCGAAAACCCAAACTCAGAATTTTATTTTGCCACTCAAAACGAAGCGGTGATTGGCTATTTAAAAGTCAATTTTGGCCCTGCTCAAACCGAACTTCAAGATGGGAATTCACTCGAAATTGAACGCATTTATGTGCTACAAGACTACCACGGGAAAAAAGTAGGTCAATTACTATTTGAAAAAGCCATTGCTATCGCAAAAGATAACTCTTGCAGCTATGTTTGGTTAGGCGTTTGGGAAGAAAACCATCGCGCGCTTCAGTTTTATAGCAAAAATGGTTTCGTCGCTTTCGACAAACATATCTTTGTCTTTGGCGACGAAGCACAAACGGATATTATGATGAAGCTAGTGTTGTAATCCACTATTATTTGTCATTCCAACCTATTGCATAGCCCAATAAAGCCGCTACTACACCCAATTGAACGATTAAAACGGCTTTCTGCCAAGTGGGTCTGTCGTTCCATTTCTGCTCTTGATCAAACGGATCAAAAGCCAAAGCAATCCCTATAGAGGAACCTGCTTGCATATAGTCTTTGGAGAATAACCCTTGGAATACTCCTAAAAGTACAAACCCGATGTAGAGTATTTTGTTAAAAGAGGTTTTCATAATTGTTAGTTTGGTAAGTCAAAAATAGACTTTTAGATGAATCCAACAAAAACATCATTAATTAGTTGCCTCAATTATTGTTGTTGTAGCTTTTTTGCAACGCTATCGTAGTATTCTTGGGTTAGTTTTTCAGTCCATGTAGTGGGTTTCGTTCCATCATAAATTGCAAGATAGGTTACTGATTTTTCCTTGCTAGCAGTGTGCCAATGCTCGGTTTCTTTTGTACATTTAATAACATCTCCTTTTTTTATAATGATGGCATCCTTCCCTCTTTCTTGATAATAACCTTCCCCATCCACAACTATAAGTACTTGTGGAGTAGCGTGTTTATGCCAATCGAGGGTGGAGTTATTCCTAAACGTTGCTTTAGTAATATTGAAATTGAATTCGGCATCACCTTGAAGTACGTTATTTAACCACGCTTCGCCAATGTAGTGGGTGTTTGGCGCTTTAGGACCCTCTGTCAAAAAAGAAGATTTTACATACTCTTGTTGTGAGAAAGAAAGTAAAGGCAACGATAAAAAGGCGATTAATACAAATGTTTTCATGATTTTAAATTATTAATTAGTGTTCCTTTTGTTTTAATTGAGCTACTAACTCGGTGTCTATAAGTTCTAAAGACAAGACCATATTCTTAACCGTTTCTTTATATTTTTTAAAATGAGGGGTGGCAATATGCAATTGATAAGCTTCAAGACTGGCATAGACTTCAAAAATCGTAATGGAACTTGCGTCTTTTTTATCAGCAACCACAGTATACGATAACACCCCTGGCTCCAATTGTATAGCAGCATTCATCTGCTCTTTTAAAGCAACTTGGTAAAGCTCTAATTGATTCGCATCGACTTTGATTTTAGCTATTCGGTACATCTTGGTGGTGACTTGTGCAGAGGCAGTTAAAGAAAGAAAATTAAATATACTCAAAAATACAGTAGTTAGTAGAAATCGCTTCATCATAAAAAAGGTTAGACTACAAAAGTAACATCTTTTTTAAATAGCACTCCTCTTTTTACTAGAACTAATCTCAATAACTATTAGTTCTAAAGGCAACCCTAAAATTTGAGCTTATAGAAGGATAAAAGTAAATTTTGAGTGCTAAATAACTATTAAAAACAAAAAAGCCCTTACATTGCTGTAAAGGCTTTTTGCTTTTTGCTCCCCTTCTTGACAGAAGCTGCAACTTTAATGCGATGATTGATTTTGTAACTATCAGGAAATTAAAGGGTTGAACTTCTTGTAAATTTGCAGGAGGTTTAATTATAGATTGTAACTTTTTCTAACCATCAAAAAGTACAACTTATCCGAAAGCCATTTTCTTAGTACCAATAACATTGGGCCGGGTTTACCAACAGCATACCGCATTTGATTACTATTGTCAGTTGCCGACTTGTAAATCATTTTTGCAACAACTTCAGGGCCTTCAGCGTCTTTCATCACTTTAGCCGCCGCATCATTAAATTTTGAAATAAAAGTATCGTACTCATTCGTATAATCTGGCTTAATGAATTGACGACTTCTTCCGTAGAAATCGGTTACAATCGGTCCCGGTTCTATCAATTTCAATTTGATGTTGAACTGTGCTAGTTCATAATGTAACGACTCTGTAAAACCTTCCACGGCAAATTTAGTAGCGTGATAAATACTGTATAAGGGGAATGTGATTTTACCTCCCATACTTGAAATTTGAATAATTGTTCCGCCACCCGAAGGGCGCATCGCTTTTATTGCCTCTCTGGTCACTCGCATTAGTCCAAAAACATTAGTATCGAATTGCTTTTCAATAACCGCATCAGTCA
>JAGNSF010000173.1 GCA_017988155.1 Flavobacterium sp.
ATTTTGTTTTAAACGCAATACCGCCTCATCCACTCCGCCATTATTAAAACCCATTCGGTTAATAATTGCACTATCCTCTCTCAAACGAAACAAGCGTTTTTTTGGATTTCCGTCTTGTGCTTTTGGTGTAAGTGTACCAATTTCGATAAAGCCAAAGCCGAAATTGGACAACTCTTTGTACAAAACTGCATTCTTATCAAAACCTGCTGCTAAACCCACTGGATTTTTAAATTTCAGTCCAAAAACTTCGGTTTCTAAACGACTATCTTTAACTTCATATAAAGCACGAAAAATAACTGAAAAACCAGGGATTTTAGAAACGATTCGAATTAAAGAAAAGGTAAAATAATGCACTTTTTCAGGGTCAAAACTGAAAAGTAACGGACGAAATAGTAGCTTGTACATAGTTGTGATTTTGTGTGTTGCAAAAGTAAAGAATAGTTTTAAGTAACGAAACTTCTCGTGGCAATTTTAGAACAAGCTTGTGTTTTTAAAATTATTTGCAAATTATTTACCAAAAACGACTAAAAACCGCTCACAAACCTTGCTTATATTTTGTGTGTGTTTTTTCAATACCCTATATTTGCAATCCTAAAAATAATTTAAAATGATTAAGATTACTTTACCCGATGGGTCTGTGAAAGAATTTGCGGCAGGGATTACCCCAATGGACGTTGCAAAAAGCATTAGCGAAGGATTGGCTAGAAATGTAATTTCTGCCTCATTCAATGGTACTACCGTTGAAACCGTTACGCCTTTGACCACAGATGGTAGTCTTGTTCTTTTTACTTGGAATGACGAAGGAGGAAAAAAAGCGTTTTGGCACTCTACTTCCCACGTTATGGCTCAAGTTTTAGAGGAAATGTATCCAGGTATTAAATTGACGCTTGGACCTGCAATTGCCAACGGATTTTATTACGATGTCGATTTTGAAGATCATAAAATTACCGATGCCGATTTCAAAAAAATTGAAGATCGCGTCTTAGAAATTTCAAGAGACAAACACGAATTTAAATTGCGCCCTGTTTCTAAGGCGGAAGCTCTAGAAGCGTATAAAGACAATGTTTATAAAACTGAATTAATTTCGAACCTAGAAGACGGAACTATTACGTTTTGTGACCACTCTACTTTCACCGATTTATGTCGTGGAGGTCATATTCCAAATACTGGAATTATTAAGGCAATGAAAGTAATGAGTGTAGCTGGTGCCTACTGGAGAGGAGACGAAAAAAACAAACAGTTAACTCGTGTTTACGGAGTTTCTTTCCCAAAACAAAAAGATTTAACGGAATATCTAGAATTGTTAGAAGAGGCGAAACGTCGCGATCATAGAAAACTAGGAAAAGAATTAGAATTATTTGCTTTTTCAGCAAAAGTAGGGCAAGGTTTGCCGTTATGGTTACCAAAAGGAGCTGCTTTACGCGATCGTTTAGAGCAATTCTTGAAAAGAGCACAGAAAAAAGGCGGTTACGAACAAGTGGTTACTCCGCACATTGGTCAAAAAGAATTGTATGTAACTTCTGGGCATTATGCTAAATATGGTGCTGATAGTTTCCAACCTATCAATACGCCTGCCGAAGGTGAAGAGTTTTTGTTAAAACCAATGAACTGCCCTCACCACTGTGAGATTTATAACGTTCGTCCATGGTCATACAAAGATTTACCAAAACGTTATGCAGAATTCGGAACGGTGTATCGTTACGAACAAAGTGGCGAGTTGCACGGATTGACTCGTGTTAGAGGATTTACTCAAGATGATGCACACATTTTCTGTACACCAGAACAATTAGACGAAGAATTCAAGAAAGTAATTGATTTAGTATTGTATGTTTTTGGTTCATTAGGATTTGAAAACTTCACTGCTCAAATTTCATTACGCGACCAAGAAAACAGAGAAAAGTATATTGGTACTGATGAAAATTGGGAAAAAGCAGAAAATGCGATTATCAATGCTGCTAGAGATAAAGGATTGAATACTGTTGTGGAATATGGCGAAGCTGCTTTTTATGGTCCAAAACTGGATTTCATGGTAAAAGATGCATTGGGAAGACAATGGCAATTAGGAACTATTCAGGTAGATTACAACTTGCCAGAACGTTTCGATTTGACTTACAAAGGTTCTGACGATCAATTGCACAGACCCGTAATGATACACCGTGCTCCATTTGGTTCAATGGAACGTTTCATAGCTATTTTATTAGAGCATACTGCTGGTAATTTCCCATTATGGTTAATGCCAGAACAAGCTATTATCTTGTCATTGAGCGAGAAATACGAAATATATGCCAAAAAAGTTTTAGATTTGCTAGAAAATCACGAAATTCGCGCCCTAATTGACAACCGAAATGAAACAATCGGAAAGAAAATTAGAGATGCTGAAATGCAAAAAACGCCTTTCATGCTGATTGTGGGTGAAGAAGAAGAAAAAAACGGTACAATTTCTATTCGACGTCACGGTCAAGAAGGAAAAGGAAATATAACAGTTACCATAGAGGAATTTGCCGCTATTGTTACTGAAGAGATTAACAAAACATTAAAAGTATTTACAGTTTAACTTAAATTTTAAAGTCATAGCAATAAGAAGCAACAGAGGTTACCAACCTCGAGTAGAAAAGAAAGATGCACACCGAATTAATAATTTTATTCGTGTACCAGAAGTACGTCTTGTAGGTGAAAATATTGAGCCTGGAGTTTTTAAAACTGCAGATGCTTTGAAATTAGCTGACGAATTTGAATTGGATTTGGTTGAAATTTCGCCAAATGCAGAACCACCCGTTTGTAAAATCATGGACTACAAAAAGTTTGTCTATGAGCAAAAGAAACGTGAAAAGGTTTTAAAAGCTAAATCAACACAAGTGGTGATTAAAGAAATTCGTTTTGGTCCTCAAACTGATGAGCACGATTACGAATTCAAAAGAAAGAATGCTGAAAAATTCTTGAAAGAAGGATCTAAATTGAAAGCTTTTGTTTTCTTTAAAGGACGTTCAATCATTTATAAAGATCAAGGGCAAATCTTATTATTACGTTTGGCTACTGATTTAGAAGAACATGGTAAAGTAGAAGCGATGCCAGTTCTTGAAGGAAAGAGAATGATTATGTTCATTGCTCCTAAGAAAAAGAAATAATCCACATTTAATGCTTTTATAAGCGTTTAGGATAAAGAAATATTGAGATTGCTACGCAAACTCGTAAAGACAGTAAGTAAGATAAATTAAAAACACTAGGAAAAAATGCCTAAAATGAAAACCAAATCTAGCGCCAAGAAACGTTTTAAAGTTACTGGTTCTGGAAAGATTAAAAGAAAGCATGCTTTTAAAAGTCACATCTTGACTAAAAAATCTAAAAAACGTAAATTAGCTTTGACTCACTCAGCGTTAGTTCACCAATCGGATGAAAAAAGCATCAAACAACAATTAAGAATTATCTAATCGACAATTTATTGTCAATTACAAAAATAATTCTTTAGGTTAAAAACAATTTAATAACCTTGGAGTATGGCCTTAAGTTCTCTTGATTAAATTCGGGACGCCTGCTACAAAAAAAACAGTAAAATTATGCCAAGATCGGTAAATTCAGTTGCTAAAAGAGCAAGAAGAAAAAAAATAATGAAGCAAGCCAAAGGTTTCTTTGGTAGACGTAAAAACGTTTGGACAGTTGCTAAGAACGCGGTTGAGAAAGCAATGTGCTACGCTTACCGTGACAGAAAAGTGAATAAAAGAAATTTCCGTGCTTTATGGATTCAACGTATCAACGCTGGAGCTCGTTTGGAAGGAATGTCTTATTCTCAATTCATGGGAAAAGTTAAAGCTAACAATATCGAATTGAACCGTAAAGTTCTTGCAGATTTAGCTATGAACCACCCAGAAGCTTTCAAAGCAATACTTAATAAAGTAAAATAAACGTTTTATCAACTCAATTTAGATTACTTACTTATAGAGAAACCTCAATCGAAAGATTGGGGTTTTTTGTTGCTATGATTCTATAAAATAAGTTTAATCAATAGACCTTTGTGTCTTTATATCAAATAAACTATTTTTGAAGTAACCCAAATTCAGTCTTATGAAAAAACTAATTATTCTATTATTCCTTTCCCTATATTCTTTTAGTTTTAGCCAAGTTAAAATGATCTCTTGGAATATTGAAAACTTTGGTAAATCAAAATCTAA
>JAGNSF010000174.1 GCA_017988155.1 Flavobacterium sp.
GATATGGCAGCTAAAAGTATTGTTTTGTTGAAAAATGAAAAACAGCTTTTGCCCTTATCTAAAGACGTTAAGAAGATTGCTTTTATTGGGCCTTTGGTGAAAGAACATAAAGAAAATATGGGATTTTGGGCGGTGGAATTACCTGAATTAGATTATACTAAGGAAGTGGTATCACAATGGCAAGGTTTACAAAATAAAGTAGGGAAGAACACACAGCTATTGTATGCTAAAGGATGTGAAATTGAAGGAAATAGTAAAGATGGTTTTGCAGAAGCTGTTGCTGTTGCTAATCAAGCAGATATTGTGATTGTGAGCATTGGAGAAAGAGGCAATATGAGTGGTGAAGCGAAAAGTAGAAGTAATATTCACATTCCAGGAGTACAAGAAGAATTGGTTCAAGCGCTTCAAGCAACGGGAAAACCTGTAATAGTTTTGATTAATGCTGGGCGACCACTTGTTTTTAATACCACTGCTGATACCGCTCCGGCTATTTTATACACTTGGTGGCTAGGAACTGAAGCCGGTAATGCCATTGCGGATGTATTGTTTGGAGATTACAATCCTTCGGGAAAATTGCCAATGACTTTTCCTAGGGAAGAAGGGCAATTGCCAATTTATTACAACCACTTTAACACAGGAAGACCTGCGCCAAATGAGACAGCTTTCAATTATGTTTCGGCTTATACCGACTTAAAAAACAGTCCAAAGTTTGCTTTTGGACACGGATTAAGTTATACTTCTTTTGATTACTCTGATTTGAAATTATCAAAAAATAGAATAATCGATACTGAAACTATTGAGGTTGCCTTTAACTTGACCAATTCTGGAAAATTTGATGGGCATGAAGTAGTTCAATTGTATTTGAGGGACAAAGTGGGATCTGTTGTTCGTCCAATTATTGAATTGAAAGATTTCCAAAAGATCCATTTGAAAGCGGGTGAAACTAAATCAATTCAGTTTACTATTGATAAACAAAAATTAGCATTCTATAATGAACAATTAGAATGGGATTCAGAAGCAGGTGAGTTTGATTTGATGATTGGAACTTCTTCATCAGATATTCGTTTAAAAACAACTTTTGAGTTGGTGAAATAATTTAAAATTCAAATAAAGTTGAATAGATTGTAGTGAGTGTAAGGGATGCTAAAAGTTTTAGTATCCCTTACTTTTTTAGTGCTATTTATATATTTTGTACGTTTGGGTTTATATAGTATATTCGTTGCAACCAAAAACACACAACGCTAAAATTGAATTCATGTTAAAAGAGATTATCGCTAACAAAGAAAATTACCAACCTGGACTATCTACGGATTGTGTCATATTTGGTTTTCATGACAATCAATTGAAGGTCTTGTTGATTAAGACCAAATACAGTGAGTATTGGGCCTTACCAGGAGGTTTTGTTCGTGTAGAGGAAAGTATTGATGAAGGTGCGGTAAATGTATTGCAAAGGAGAACGGGCTTGAAGGGAATTTTTCTACGACAGTTTGCTACTTTTGGAAAAGTGAATCGTAACCCAAGAGAGTTTAGTGAAAACACTTTGCGTTTTTTTGGAGTCCCAAAAGAAGAAGCAGAATGGTACCTTGGACGTTTTGTTACCATAGGCTATTATGCACTAGTTGATTTTTTACAAGCGGTTCCGCAACCGGAAGGAGATAACGAAATTGTAGAATGGATAGATTGTCATTCTATTCCCAATTTGATTTTAGATCACAAAGAAATTTTTGATAAAGCGCTCGAAATACTTCGAATGGAATTGAATCAAGTTCCTGTTGGCTATAATTTATTACCAGAAAAATTCACCATACCGCAATTACAAAAATTATACGAAACCATTTTAGGAAGACAATTAGATCGACGCAATTTTCTACGAAAAATAACTTCGATAGGTATATTAACTAAGTTAGATGAAAAGAAAAGTAACGTAGCTCATAAAGCACCGAATCTCTATTCATTTGACAAAGAACGGTACGAAGAAGTATTGAAAATAGGCTTACACCAAGGGTGGTAATAGTTATAAAAACAAAAAGGGCTGTCTGAACAGACAACCTTTTTTTATATAAAATCAGTTTTGTAGCGTTTATAAAGTTTTCACTTCCCCAGTTTCAGTGTATTGAATAGAAAATTCATGAGTGGTCAAATTGGCATTCAATTGTGCCATCTCACCTTCGTTTTTCCAGATTAGGTTCAATTCATTTTCAGTAGCTACTCCAAATTCTAAAGTTCCTGAGAACGCTTTTGAGGTATTGCGTAGGCGCAACATTGCTAATTGTTGTAGCACCACGTCTTTTTTCAAACCTTCTTGAATATTTTCCATACTCAAAGTGGTTCGGTTGATTTCTTTGTGACCGTCTTTCCCTGCTTTTTCCACACCAACATAATCATTGGCACCGGCAAAAATATCCAAATACCATATTTGAGGTATTCCCGGCATAAAGAGTTGTATCGCTCTAGCTAAAGCTAGTTTTTGTTCGTTTTCACCTAATGCGCTAAAGTAAGTGGCATTGACTTGGTAATACGATATTTTTTTACCGTCGGCACCGTATAAATTTTTCACCAAACCACCACGTTCAATGATGAGGTGCATCAATTCTTCGATTTCGGTATCTTCTAACAATCCTTTTTGGTACACACCATCCACTTCTTTTCCTTTCAAATCCAGAACAGGAATTCCATCGTGGCAACCTAGCATGTTTACCGTTTTCAATCCTTTGGCAACCATTTCTTTTGCCCAAGTCAACAGCGCTTTATTCGTGCCTTTTTCAATGGCGTGAATACACAAACCAGGCAAGAAGAAATCATAAATAGCATAGCCTTCTTTGGCTACTTCATCGTGAAGATGTAAGCCGTATTCCGCATGAATTTCAGGCAATAATTCCAAATTATTTCTTTGGGCAATTTCATTGATTCGTGCCAAATAATCCCAAGTTCCAGGCTTGTTAAAAAAATTGCTTTCGCCAATGGCTTTGTGTAAATAAGCAAAGGCGTCTAATCGTAAAATTTGTCCGCCGTAACTGGCAACTTTAGCCAAAACCTCTTCATAAAACTCCCAAACTAGTGGTGAGTTAGCATTTACATCCATTTGGCCTAAATACTCGCGTTTGCTGTTTACAATTTTTAGTACTTCAGTGTTGATTTCGTTTCCGTAACCTAAATCTAAAGTTTGAAGATCTTGGTTCTCCTCAATAACACGATTTACTTTTTCGCAAACAGCATTTGCTTCTTCAGGAGCGATAGCAGTAATTGAGTGTAAATCAGAAACAGTAATTTTTTGGAAAGTAATTTTTTGGTAAAAAGTGTTCCAATACGCACGCTCTTGGCCATCAGGGAAAACAATATTTAAAATAGGCAAGCCTGATTTTCGCATGAACAATTTATCCAAATATTCTTTATTTGGAACAATAACGCCGTCTTCTCCAAGTGTTCCGTTGCCTTTCCAGAATTCATTCCAGTCAATAAAGAAATCTTTGAATTTCGATTGGTCTCCATTGGCAATTAAATCTTTAAATTGAGGAGAGGCTACCGATAAGTGATTTAAAACAATGTCGAATTTTAATTGGATATCCAATGCTTTTAAATCTTCAATATCTTGTTTTGATACTAATTCTTCGTTGATATCGTAATTAATAATCGAAAAACCTCGATCCAAATCACTATTGAAAAAAGTAGGTAATACATAAAAAAGAGAAAAAGTATTCCTAAACTCTGGCAGTTGAAGCATACTGACAATGTCTTTTAAATTATGTCCAATACTGTCTGGATAAGCGTTCAACATAACGCCATTAGGGATGCTTTTTTTAGGTGTGATTACTGACATTATTTATAATTGTTAGTTGTGTGTAGTAGTGTTGTTAATTCATTTGAGTATGCGCGATGGCTACATTTGTCTGAATTTTTGCCAAAGTTACTAATAAAAATCGCTAACTAAAAAGTAAATAGAAAGCATAAAAAAACTCCTTAATTTCTTAAGGAGTTTTAATCGGTGGGCGATGAGGGGTTCGAACCCCCGACCCCCTCGGTGTAAACGAGGTGCTCTGAACCAGCTGAGCTAATCGCCCGATTGCAATTTGTAAATTTTCATTCCCTTATTGCGAGTGCAAATATACAGCTGTTTTTTGTATTTGCAAGAAAAAAAGTAAAAAAATTATAAAATTTCTGC
>JAGNSF010000175.1 GCA_017988155.1 Flavobacterium sp.
CAACGTTCGGATCGCGGTCCTGCCACAGTTATTGGAGATTTAAACAATGATGGCAAAAAAGATATTTTCTTTGGTGGGTCTCAAGGAAAACAAGCGGCAATTTATATTCAAAATGGAAATGGATTTGCTAAAAAAAGTTTTTCTTCTATTGTTGCAGATTCGATTTATGAAGATGCATCAGCTGTAATTGCTGATTTTAATGGAGATCGCCAAAACGATTTGATAGTAGCTTCCGGAAGTGGTCAATTTGCAGCTGATTTGGTTCATAGATTGTATTTAGGAAACACCTTAAACAAAGCAACTTTCCCAGATACCAAAGCAATGAACGCTTCAGTAATTAAAGTAATAGATTACGATAAAGATGGCGATTTAGATTTGTTTATCGGAAATAATTCTAAATACAACAGCTTCGGAAAAATGCCAGATTGTTACTTGTTGAATAATAATAAAGGAGTGTTTAGTGTAGCGCAATCTAAAACTTTTGCTACAATTGGAATGGTAACAGATGCTTTGGTTACTGATTTTAACAAAGACGGAAATTTGGATTTAATTGTAGTTGGAGAATGGATGAAACCTAAATTTTTCGCTAATACAAAAGGAAATTTTAAAGAAGTTACCGAGAGTAAGTTGCCAGGAAATCACAATGGATTATGGCAATCTATTGCTGCATTTGATATGGATCATGATGGCGATCAGGATTATTTGTTGGGAAATTGGGGAATGAATTCCAAATTCAAATCTTCAAAAGAGTTTCCTATGAAAATGTATTATGATGATTTTGATGCGAATGGAACTTTTGAAACCATAGTTGCGGTAGAGAAAAACGGCAAGTATTATACTACGATGGGATTAGATGAGTTAGTGGAAGAATTTAGTGGTATGTTGAAGAAAAAATTCAACAATTACAAATCGTTTGCTGGGAAGACAGTCGAAGAAATTTTTGATATCAAAATGTTGGAAAAAGCGGCTTACTATGAAGTTCATAATTTGAAGTCGGGTTATTTGAGAAACGACAATGGAAAATTTACCTTTGTTTCTTTTTCAAATAAAATGCAGGTTGGACCAATTACAAGTTTTGCGAAAGACGATTTCGACGGAGATGGAAAAGAAGAAGTATTTACTGCGGGTAATTATTTTGGAGTAACTCCTTATCACAGTAGGTTTGATGGTTTTTCGGGAGCTTTAATCAAAAATCAAAAAACGATCTATTTAGGGAGCCAAATTGGAATTGATTTATCACAAAAAGCGGTGCGTCATTTGGATATTATTCCGTTGAATGAAAAAAAATACCTTTTGGTAACCATTAATAATAAAAAGGCGGAAGTATATGAGCTTCCAATGAACAAAAATTAAATGATTATAAATGAAAACTAAAATTACTCTTTTAGGATTGTTACTAGTTCTTTTTAGCGCTTGTAAAAAAGACCAACCGATTGTTGTGACTACGGATGATTATTGTGCGGCAGTAGATACCGTAACCGGAATTATGGTTCATGATATTTTTTCGCCACCTGTTGCAAGTAGAATTTATGTCTATCCTAATGTTGCAGCTTATGAGATTATCGCACAAAACAGTAACAAATACGAAAGTCTTCAAGGGCAGTTAAAAGGATTGGATTCTATTCCAGTATTAGCTGCTAAAAGTGGAGTGAATCAGAAACTAGCTGCTTTAATTGCTCATATGGAAGTAAGTAAACAATTGATTTTTTCGGAAGAAGCCTTGGAAAAATACAGAGACAGTTTGTATGCTAAATGGAGTGACGAAAATCAGAAAGAATTTGAAGTTTCTAAAGAGTACGCTTTGAAAGTAGTCGATAGAATTAAAATTTGGATGGGAAAAGACAATTACAAGCAAACAAGAACTTTTCCAAAATATTCAGTTCATACCGACCAGGCAGGGAGATGGCAGCCAACGCCGCCTGCTTATATGGACGGTATAGAACCACATTGGGGTGAAATTAGAACTTTGGTAATGGATTCGGCAGCACAGTTTAAACCAAAAGCACCACATCCGTTTTCTACTGATAAAAATTCTTTGTTTTATAAAGAAGCGAAAGAAACCTATGATGTCGGGAATACAATGTCAGAGAAATTATTAGCCGTTGAAAACGCAAAAACAAATACAATTCCTGAAGAGTCTGCAATTGCCACTTTTTGGGATTGTAACCCTTATGCAACAGTTACTCAGGGTCACATGATGTTTGCAAAAAAGAAAAATACGCCAGATGCGCACTGGATCAATATTACTAAGATTGCTTTAAAGAAAACAAAATCAAATTTTGAGACAACGGTTTTTGCTTATACAAAAACATCAATAGGTATTTTTGAAAGTTTTATTAGTAATTGGCATGAAAAATACAGAACCAATGTAATTCGACCTGAAACCTATATTAATTTATATATTGACGAAGATTGGAAGCCACAACTACAAACGCCTCCATTTCCAGAATATACAAGTGGACACTCGGTGGTTTCGTCTTGTTCGTCAGTTATATTAACGTCCATATTTGGAGATAATTTTAGTTATACAGATGATTCAGAAATTCCATTTGGATTGCCAAAAAGAAATTTTAAATCTTTTAAACAAGCGGCTTCCGAAGCGTCTATGAGTAGGTTGTATGGAGGGATTCATTACCGAGCCGCTATTGAAAACGGCGTTGTTCAAGGAACAAATATTGGAAACTATCTTAATGCTAAAGTTAAATTTTTAAAATCTAAATAAATCTTATTTATACAATGAATACTAAAATCAAATGGTCAATAGTGGCAGTTTTAATTGCGTTCTTAGGCTGGTATTTTTTAATTAAACAGTCTGATTACACCATTAGTTTTGAAGCTAAAACGGCTACGGGAACTGTTTTTCAGGGAATTCAGGAATGGTCTGCTTTAAAGACAAAATCCAATACTGAAAATTACACTTCCGTTGAAAAAAGGAATTTTGATTTAATCAAACAGGAATTGAAACTAGGAGACGAACATTTGTTTTATTCCTGGACTCTTAAGTCAATAAATGATTCAACTACTAAAGTTATTGTTGATATTAAAGACGAAAATCATAGTTGGTACAACAAGCTTACCGTTCCGTTTATAGCTACTCCTTTTCGCGAAAAGCAAATTGCTAGAGTAAAAGATTTTAAAGCGGGATTAGAAGAGCATTTAAAGGTGTTTAAAGTTCGTGTTGATGGAGAAGGTGAATCTACCCCTGCTTATGTGGCATACGTAAGTCTGACTAGTGTCATGCAAGAAAAGGCTCAAACGATGATCGCAAATGATGCAATTATAACTGGCTATTTGTATAGCAATAAAATTAAAATTATAGGAAAACCTTTTGTTGAAGTAACTAATTGGGATAGAGATAAAGAAACACTAACATTCAACTATTGTTTTCCAATTTCAAAAAATGCAACTCAAGTAGCTGATACCAATGTGAAGTTCAAAGCAATTCCAGCTATGAAAGGATTGAAAGCGACTTATTACGGAAATTTCAGAACTTCTGATCGTGCTTGGTTTGCGTTACTCGATTATGCTAATAGAAATGGTTTAGAACTAGAAAATAAAGTTTTAGAAAATTTCCTTGCCAATCCATTCAACGGCGGTAATGAATTAGAATGGGAGACGAAAATAATTATTCCATTCGCTTCAAAATAAACTTTGTTTTTTCTTAGATATAGTATACAACTCGAAAACGTTTTCGCCTCTCGCGAAAACGTTTTTTGGTTTATTAAGGTTTCAATTTGAGATTTTACAATTACTTTTACAAGCTAACCAAATATACCAAACCAGATGAGTTCGAAATTAAAACTAAATTTTTGGCAGATAATTAATATGAATGTTGGATTTTTCGGGATTCAATATAGTTTTGGTTTGCAACAAAGTGCGGTGAATCCTATCTATGATTTTTTAGGAGCTAATCCGGATCAAATTCCAATTTTAAATTTGGCAGGCCCATTAACTGGTTTGTTAATTCAGCCTATTATCGGAGCAATGAGTGATAAAACATGGCATCCGCGTTGGGGAAGACGAAAACCTTATTTCTTTGTTGGAGCAATGATTTGTAGTGTGGCTTTATTGCTATATCCTTTTAGTAGCTCACTTTGGATGG
>JAGNSF010000176.1 GCA_017988155.1 Flavobacterium sp.
CAAAACTAGGTTCGTTAGTTCAGTTGACTAATTTCAGAAAAGGGAAATCAGATGATAAACCAAAAGAAAAAGAGTCTTTCCTGAAAGAACAACAAAAAGAATTGTTTCAGTTTGTTAGAGACCAAGACGAAAAAGAGAAATGGAATACTGCCAATGAAGATCCAAAATCGGATTTTCCAAAACCTTATTTCGTTGGAAAAAACACAATTGAAGCCACAAAAGTTAGTCCTAAAGGAGATTTTGTCACTTTTCGTTTAAGAGAAGAAACTGAGGTGAAGCAGGAAGAAATGGAAGTGTTTATTACTGCTGACGGTTACAATAAATCGAAAGCTACCAAATCCAAAGTGTCAACAAACAATTTGGTAAACACCAAAATGGGCATTTATAATGTTGCAAAAGATACGGTTTATACCGTTAATTTTTCGACATTAAGTCATATTCAAGATGTTCCAGAATATTTTAAATTGTATGAGAAGAATAAAAATGCAGACAAAAAAGACAAATTAATTGTTGCTCAAGCTCCCATCTATAATGAAGATGGTTCGTATGCCATTGTCGAAATTAGAAGTCAAGATAACAAAGATCGTTGGTTAGTTAATTTGAATTTAGCCGCTGGAAGCTTTAAAGAAATAGAACACCAACACGACGAAGCTTGGATTGGCGGACCTGGGATTCCATCTTACGCTTTTAGTTCTGGAACCTTAGGATTCCTTTCGGATAATGAAACCATTTATTTTCAATCTGAAAAAACAGGCTACTCACATTTGTACACCTATAATTTTAGAACCAACAAGAAAGTGCAACTAACTCAAGGCAATTGGGAACTGCGTGGAGTAGTTGTATCAAAAGATAAAAAAGCGTTTTATTTAACCACCAATCAAACCCATCCTGGGAATCGTGGTTTTTATAAAATGAATGTTTCGGATGCTGTTTTACAGCCTATTTTAACTAAGGATGGTGCTCATGAAGTGAGTCTTTCACCAGATGAAAAAAACTTATTAGTTCGTTATTCGTATAAAAATAAACCTTGGGAATTGTATTGGGCTTCCAATAAAAAAGCGAGTAGTTTAGAACAAATTACTGTTTCAACTACCAAGGAATTTGAATCATACAAATGGAGAACCCCAGAAGTGATTACTTTCAAAGCACAAGATGGAACATCAGTAAATGCTCGTTTGTATAAACCATCTACTAGTCAAGCTAACAAAGCGGCTGTGATTTTTGTTCATGGTGCTGGGTATTTGCAAAATGCTCATAATTATTGGAGTACTTATCATAGAGAGTATATGTTTCATAATATGTTGACTGATTTAGGTTATACTGTTTTGGACATTGATTACCGTGGAAGCGATGGTTACGGACGTGATGTGAGAACAGGAATTTATCGTTTTATGGGCGGAAAAGATTTGTCAGACCAAATTGATGGTAAAAAATTCTTAGTTCAAAATTATGGAGTTGATGAAAATCGAGTTGGAATTTACGGAGGCTCTTACGGTGGATTTATCACTTTAATGGGTATGTTAACTACTCCTAAAGAATTTGCGGCGGGGGCTGCATTGCGTTCAGTGACGGATTGGGCACATTACAATCATGGATACACAGGAAACATTCTGAACTTTCCAGAAACCGATCCCGATGCCTACAAAAAAAGTTCGCCAATCTATTTTGCGAATAATTTAGAAGGCAACTTATTGATGCTACACGGTATGGTGGATGACAATGTAGAATACAAAGATATTGTGCGTTTATCCCAACGTTTTATTGAATTAGGGAAGAAGAAATGGAGTTTAGCTAGTTTTCCAGTAGAATCACATGGATTTAAAGAAACCTATTCGTGGGTAGATGAGTACAATAGAATCTTAGATTTATTCAATTCAACATTGTTAAATAAATAGTTTTATTCACTTCCATTCTATATGAATTAATGCTAAATTTGCAGCCATTACAAACAACACAATTAAATAATGAGTACTACAATTACAACTACTAACTTTAATTTTCTAGGTCAAAAATCAGTGTATCGCGGAAAAGTTCGTGAAGTTTACAATATAAATGACGATCTATTAGTCATGATTGCTACGGATAGATTGTCGGCATTTGATGTGGTTTTGCCAAAAGGAATTCCATATAAAGGACAAATTCTAAATCAAATAGCAACCCAATTCATGAACATGACGCAAGACATCGTTCCTAATTGGTTAATCGCAACACCAGATCCTAACGTTGCTGTAGGGCATTTATGCGAACCTTTCAAAGTAGAAATGGTAATTCGTGGGTATGTTTCAGGACATGCAGCTAGAGAATATGCTGCAGGAAAAAGAATACTTTGTGGGGTAACTATGCCTGAGGGATTGAAAGAAAACGACAAATTTCCAACACCAATAATTACGCCAACTACCAAAGCTGATAACGGTTCGCATGACGAAGATATTTCAAGAGAGGCTATTTTGTCAAAAGGAATTGTGTCTGAAGAAGATTATTTGGTTTTAGAACAATATACTCGTGCTTTGTTTCAAAGAGGAACTGAGATTGCGGCTAGTCGCGGATTGATTTTAGTGGACACTAAATATGAATTTGGTAAAACCAAAGAGGGAAAGATTGTATTGATTGACGAAATTCATACTCCTGATTCATCCCGCTATTTTTATGCAGAAGGCTACCAAGAAAGACAAGATAGAGGAGAGGAACAAAAACAATTGTCTAAAGAATTCGTACGTCGTTGGTTAATTGAAAATGGTTTCCAAGGACAAGACGGACAACAAATTCCGGATATGACAGATGCTTATATTGAATCGGTTTCAGAACGATACATTGAGTTGTACGAAAATATCTTGGGTGAGAAATTTGTAAAAGCCGACATTTCTAATATTAATGAGCGAATTGATAAGAATGTTGTAGAATTCTTGAAGAACAGGTAAGAATTCCAATTTGATATAAAAAAACGCAATTCGTAAGAATTGCGTTTTTTTATTTAGCCCCGATTGAAGCGGCATCCTTTGTAGTCTTAAAGCTGAGGTTCTCGAAGCTTGGACTATAAAGATATAGCGAAAAGCGGGAATAGCTCCTAAAACTATTTGAAATACGAAAAATTTTCCTCGTTTTCTATTTTTAATAAGGTTTCATAAATCAATTTAATGACATTTTCCACGTCCTCGCGATGCACCATTTCTACGGTGGTGTGCATATAACGCAACGGAAGCGAAATCAAAGCCGAAGCCACACCGCCATTGCTGTACGCAAAAGCATCCGTGTCAGTTCCAGTCACTCGTGAAGAAGCTAGTCGCTGAAAAGGAATATTTTTCTCGGTGGCAGTATTTAAAATCAATTCTCTTAAGTTATTTTGTACAGCAGGAGCGTAAGTAACAACAGGTCCTTTGCCAATTTTCGTTTCTCCTTCAATTTTTTTATCAATCATTGGAGTAGTAGAGTCGTGACACACATCGGTTACAATGGCTACGTTAGGTTTGATGGTTTGAGTAATCATTTCGGCACCACGCAATCCCACTTCTTCTTGAACCGAATTGGTGATATACAATCCAAAAGGTAATTTCTTCCCGTTTTCGTGTAACAAACGAGCCACTTCAGCAATCATAAAGCCTCCCATACGGTTGTCAATGGCACGACAAACAAATTTGTTTTCGTTCAATACCATGAATTCGTCAGGATACGTAATTACACAACCTACATGAACACCCAATTTTTCAACTTGCTCTTTGTTTTCGCAACCGCAATCAATAAAAATATTGTCAGTTTTGGCTGGTTCTTCTTTTCCTCTGTTGCGGGTATGAATGGCTGGCCAACCAAAAACTCCTTTTACGATTCCGTTTTTAGTATGAATGTTTACTCGTTTAGAAGGCGCAATTTGATGGTCTGATCCACCATTTCTAATCACGTAAATCAATCCGTCATCCGTAATGTAGTTAACATACCAAGCAATTTCATCAGCATGACCTTCAATTACTACTTTATAAGGAGCATCTGGATTGATGATTCCCACAGCGGTTCCGTAGGTATCAGTGATAAAAGTGTCAACGTACGGTTTTACATATTCCATCCAAATTTTCTGACCTTCGGCCTCAAATCCAGTCGGAGATGCATTAT
>JAGNSF010000177.1 GCA_017988155.1 Flavobacterium sp.
GGTTCGCGTTGCGCTTCGTTCAATTGATCAATATAGTGCTGCATTTGGAAATTAAATTATGGAAAGCAAAAATAGGGATTAGCAATGTATTAATGTACTAATTGGAAAATTAAAATTGATTTAAAGTTTTTTTTACCACATAGAAACATAGCCTATAAATTATAGTAAAAGAAAGAGTTAAACGTTTCACTATTCACATAGCTCTGTGGGAAATATAATTATTTCTATTCTTTCTTTTGAGAGTGCTTCAATCTATGTTTCTATGTGGTTAGAATTTTTTTAATAACAAATTCATTTCCAATGCATTCTACTTAAAAAACACATCATATCCAAAACGAATTAATGTTCCTACTACAACCACCAAAAAGAAGATGCGAATAAAATTATTTCCTTTATTAATAGCCATTTTAGCGCCCAAAAAACCACCTAAAGCGTTACTAAAGGCCATCGGAATGGCAATTGCCCAAATGATTTTTCCTTTGATAAAAAACAAACAAATCGAACCAAAATTAGTAGCCAAGTTGACCATTTTAGCATTCGCGGAAGCGTGTAAAAAATCAAATCCCATGATAGCGATAAACGCCACCACCAAAAAACTTCCTGTTCCAGGTCCGATAAAACCATCATACAAACCGATCACAAAGCTTATGCTTACTGCATTGATTAGTTGTCTTTGAGTGGAAGTATTCTTTTCAATTTGTTGTCCGAAATTTTTCTTGGCATAGGTGTAAATCACTAAAAAAGAAAGAACCACTAACAAAATAGGTTTCATAAAATCATTGCTCACATAGGTCAATAAAGTCGAACCTAAAAAAGCCGATGGAAAGGCTAACAACATCATAATCGAAAGTAATTTCCAGTTCATATCCACTTTTTTGAGGTATTGGTAAGCTGCAAATGAAGTACCGCTAAAAGCTGGAATTTTTAAACTTCCTACTACTGTAGAAACAGGTAAATTGGGCAGTAATATCAATCCCATTGGAGTTTGAATTAGTCCGCCACCACCTACGACAGCATCAATAAATCCTGCAAAAAAGGCAGCCAAACAGAGTAAAATGATAATGTAATTTTCCATAAAGGATCTAATTTAAAGAATAAATACCCTTGATTCTTAGACGAAAAAATCTTTCGTTGCACAATCAAAAAGAGTATTTTTGTGTTTCAAAAATAGAAAAAACAAATGGAAACAGCCAAAATACTTGAAATCCTTGGATATACATTACCTTCTTTAGTAACGGGTGGCGTTGCTTATTTTTTATTTGAAGGGTATTTCAAAGACCAACAAAATACGCGTCGTTGGTTATTACAAAAAGAAAACATAAAAGACATTTTACCTTTGCGATTGCAAGCCTACGAACGTCTAACTTTGTTGATGGAACGCATTCATCCTGCACAAATACTATTGCGGAATAGCCCGGTAACCAATGATAAAAAGGAATATGAGAATTTTATTATTGACCAAATCCAACAAGAATTTGAACACAATTTGAGTCAGCAAATTTATGTCTCTGGTGAATGTTGGTCTATTATTCAAACAGCTAAAAATGCGACTATCCAAATGATTCGAATTGCTGCTCAAAACGAAAAAGTTCAAACCGCTGCTGATTTGAGAGAATTTGTAGTGAGTAGTTTAGTGGACAAGGCCTCGCCTACTTATGCTGCCTTGGACTTGATTAAACAAGAGGTAGGACAATTGTGGTAAAGTTAATCTAGCTCTTTATACATTTCCAACAACTGCGTCACCGTATTCCAATTTCTAATGGTAGCTGTCACATTCAGTTTTTTCTCAATGTATTTTTGGTCCAATCTCGTTTTTCCTGCACCTACTGCATATTTAATATAAATTCTATTCCCATCGATATACGCTTGATCGGGTTTAACTTGACTCATTTTTAAATCATTAATAGAGTCGCTTCGCAACCCAATCGATGCAAAGGCCACATACAATTTTTTGGTATCTAAATCTTTTTCTTTCAAATACGGATTGTTTGTCAAACAGGATTCTAAATCGGTTTTGGCAATTACCACCACAGGCACTTCGTGACCAAACACTTTAAAGATTTCTTGTTTGATTAGAAAACCTACTTTGGCAGGATTTTCTTCTTCAGTCGTCACAAACACATTCCCTGATTGAATGTAAGTCGTTACGTTTTGAAAACCACAGTTTTCCAAAGTCGTTTTTAACGCCTCCATTTTAATCATATTGTGTCCGGAGACATTGATGCCGCGCAGTAAAGCGAGATGAGTTGTCATAATAATTTACGATTTACGATATTGGATATACGATTTAGGATATACGATTTAGGATATACGATTTAGGATATACGATATACGACGATATACGAAGTAGGATTTATTGAATTAAGACTTTAATCACTACTTTTTTCACTTCGGTAGCTAATTCCGTTTGAACGCAAGGTTGGTGCAAATCATCTGGAAAGAAAATAGTAAACATTCCTTTTGAAACGCGTACTAAAGAAGTTGTACCTTCATAAAAAGTATAGTCTTTATCTTCGTTTACTTCCAAAATCTTTTGATTGTTTTTTTTAGTTATTCCCATAAATTCCTCGCCACGAATCACATATTGAATGTCAATGTACTTTTTATGGCTTTCTAATTTACATTCCGCCAAAGGTTTGGTTTGGTATTCTTGTACCAAGGCAAAAATCGTATCACCATCGATATCGTGTTTTCCCGAAGGAATGGCATCTAAATCAGTGTTGTGTAAAAAGGCAAAACCTTTGGCTAATCTTTCGTTGATGGCGCTGTATAATTGGTAATTTTCTATGGAATCGAGAATCATTTTTTGAATTTAATTTTTTCCAAATATATCATTTTCAAACGCTATTTTCTAGTTTCCAAACAAAAAACTATCTTCGCAGTATGCAGCAAAATCTTCTACAAACTCCTATCGAATACCTTAAAGGCGTTGGTCCCAATCGGGGCGAACTCCTGCGTAAGGAATTGGGGATTTTCAAGTACGGAGATTTAGTCAATTTCTTTCCGAATCGCTACATTGACAGAACGCGTTATTATAAAATTAACGAGTTGCAAAACACCGTTTCTGAAGTCCAAATCGTAGGTAAAATCATCCACATTAAAATGGTGGAATTTGGCAAAAATAAAAAACGTTTGGTCGCTACTTTTGTGGATGATACAGGCCAAATGGAATTGGTTTGGTTCCAAGGTCACAAATGGATTCGTGAGAGTTTGAAGTTGAATGAAGTGATCGTAATTTTTGGAAAATGCAGCTCATTTAATGGTACGTTCAACATGGCGCATCCTGAAATGGAATTATTGAGCGAACACCAAAAAAGCTTACGCTCAGCCATGCAAGCCATTTATCCTTCAACAGAAACCTTGGCGAATCGTGGTGTTTCGAACAGAGTTATCATCAAAATGATGCAGCAATTATTTTTGGAAACTCAAAATTTGTTTACAGAAACCTTGCCCGATTATTTGCTTGACGAATTGAAACTAATTCCTAAGAAAGTAGCCTTATTCAACATTCATTTCCCTCAAAGTTCGGAAGCTTTGGCGAAAGCTCAATTCCGATTAAAGTTTGAAGAATTGTTCTTTATTCAATTGCAATTAATCACCAAAAACCTGATTCAGAAACACAAAATTAAAGGACATCCGTTTACCTCTGTTGGGCAGTATTTCAATGACTTTTACCAAAATCATCTGCCTTTTGAGTTGACCAATGCGCAGAAAAGAGTGATTAAGGAAATCCGTACCGATATGGGAAGTAATGCCCAAATGAATCGTTTGTTGCAGGGCGATGTAGGTTCTGGAAAAACCATTGTCGCGTTTATGAGTATGCTTTTGGCAATTGACAATGGCTTCCAAGCTTGCTTAATGGCGCCCACTGAAATATTAGCCAATCAACATTTTATAGGCTTGTCCGAATTGGCGAAGACCGCCAACATCAATATAAAAATATTAACTGGTTCTACTAAAACTGCTGAACGAAAAATAATTCATGAAGCATTGGAAGACGGCAGTTTACATATCCTAATCGGAACCCATGCTTTATTAGAAGATAAGGTGCAATTCAAGAATTTAGG
>JAGNSF010000178.1 GCA_017988155.1 Flavobacterium sp.
CCGAACTTTTTCTATCTAATAATTCATCTACATTGGGCACATCGGCACGTAAGGCATCTTTTATTTCTTGAGAAATAGTGGAACACGACACAATCGTAAATAATTTTCCTTCAAAAGAATGCGCAGCAGCACGAATTTTAATCGCTTCCGCCATATCATAATCTGGTGGAGCAACGGGCAATGAAATATAGTTGGCAATGTGAATTAATTCGCCTTGAGAAAGTAGCGTAAAACGTGCCAAAGTATTGGTATTTTCGCCACACGCCAAAGTTCCGATAGGTCCTATTTCGGTATCATAGACTTTTAATGACGATCCATCACCAGACGTCCACGTTAATTTTTCTGCCCAAGTTGGCACTAATTTTCTATGTTTACCGATGATAACGCCTTTATTATCAATAATTAAATTGGTATTGTAAATTTCGCCATAGCTTTTGCCTCGTTCGTTGATTCCCATCACGATATGCATATCATTTTCTTTAGCAGCCAAGCATAATTTCTTGATTTCAGGTCCAGAAATATCCACCGAATTTTTATATAATTCTTCGTACCACTTACTCCCTTGAACAGGCGTCATAATCCAATTCCAATAGGGATATCCTGAAATAAATACTTCGGGAAAAGCAATAAGTTTCGCTTGGTTTGAGGCCGCTTCTTTAATAAAAGAAATCGCTTTATCAACTGTTTTTTCTACGTTTAGAAATACGGGTGAGGTTTGAACGGTTGCGGCTTTAAATTTTTTGAATTCCATAATTTATGTTGTTACACAAAGTTTCACTAAGTTATCACAGAGTTTCGCTAAGTTTTTATGAATTTAAATATTTATTAATTTTCTCTTTCATTTCTTCTGAAAAAGGTTCGGCTTTGATGCCGTTTCTTTCTGGGTTGAAAGCTACATTTACTAAGGTAACTTCGCCTTCTAAAACCAAATTATTGCTTTCGTTTTTAAACTCAAATCCACAAATAAAAGACGAGTTTTTTAACTCTTTTACCCAAAGTTTTTTAGTTAAGATTTCCCCCAAACGTGCAGCGTTTTTGAATTGAATTTTTAAATCAACTGTTGGAATACCATTTGTTTCGTGCATTTTTGAAAAAGGTCGGTCCAGGGCTTCTTCAAACCAATCTTCAACTAAACCATTTAACATTTCTAAAAATCTCGGATAGAAAACTATTCCGGCATAATCTATATGTTGAAAACGGACTTTTTCTTGTTTTATAAATTGCATATTTCTATTATTTAAAACACTAATTACAAAATTAGTACTAATTATTTTAACTTAAATCGTTGAATTTTACCTGTTTCTGTTTTTGGCAAACTTGTAACAAAGTTAATTACTCTTGGATATTTATAAGGCGCAGCTGTGCTTTTAAACCAATTTTGAATCTGAATTTTTAATGCTTCATCTGCCATTGATTGATCTTTTAAAACAATATGCGCACAAACCAACATACCTCGTTCTTCATCGGGTAAACCCACAACGGCACATTCTAAAATATTTTTATGAGTTAAAAGTACGGATTCTACTTCAATTGCCGCAATATTATAGCCTGAAGAAATAATCATATCATCGCCACGTGCCACAAAATGGAAATACCCTTCTTCATCTTGTCGGAAAATATCGCCTGTAATGTTCCAGCCGTTTTCAACGTATTCCTTTTGTTTTTCTTCTCGATTCAAATATTTACAACCTGTAATTCCTCGAACCGCAAGTCTTCCAGCTTCATTTCTTGGTAATTCGTTGCCTTGTTGGTCAATAATTTTAGCTTCGTAACCTGAAATCGCTTTTCCAGTTGCTCCGGGTTTCATATTTTCTTCGTTTGACGAAATAAAAATATGTAACATTTCGGTAGCACCAATGCCATCAATAATTTTTAGCCCAGTGACATCATACCAATCTTGCCAAACCTTCAACGGCAAAGTTTCACCTGCAGAAACACATTTTCGTAAACTCGAAATATCGTAGTCTTGAATTTTAGTTGTAATAATTCGCCATGCGGTTGGTGCTGTGAAACAAATCGTGATTTTATAATCTTGAATGGCTTTTAACAACACATCTGGACTTGGTTTTTCGATTAAAAAAGTGGAAGCGCCAAAATACATTGGAAACAACACTAAACCACCTAAGCCAAAAGTAAAACCAATGGGCGGACTTCCAATAAAAATATCATTTGAAGTAGGTTGCAACGAATAATTTGGAAATGCTTCACAAATATTGAGAATATCTTTGTGATAATGCGCCGTCATTTTTGGTAAACCTGTAGTACCTGAAGTAAACCCAATTAATGCTACATCATTTGATTTTGAAGTATAATTTACGAATGTTTTGGGTTTATTTTCTATTAACTTTTCTAAATCGGAATTTCTGTAAAAACATATGTGTTTTAGAAAATCAGAAGTTACTAAATTCATTTCTTCAGCTAAATCGCTATCGCAAAAGGCGTGAGAAATTTCAGCACAATCAATTATAGTGGTTATTTCTTTAGCACGCAATAAAGGCATGGTTGCTACGACAATTCCGCCTGCTTTTAAAACTGCAAACCAACAAGCTACCATCATTGGGTTATTCGCCGAACGCAACAACACTCGATTTCCCGATTGTAATCCTAAATCTTCAACTAAAACATGTGCAATTTGATTGGCTTTTTCAAACAAATCTTGATACGTCCAGGTTTCTTCAAAGGTTCGAATGCAAACTGCATTTCCTCGACCTTTTTTGATGTGAGAATCTAATAGTTTATCTACGCAATTCAACATTTCTGAATGTTGGAATTGTGGAAAATTCAAAAAGGTATATTCTGGTTGTAATTCCAGATTAGGTAAATTTATTTGAGCAAAATTATCCTTCATTATTAATTACTTCTTATTACTCTTCGGTTTCAATGCTTTTTTCATGCCTTCCATTTGTTTTCGCTCTGAAGCTTTCAATGGATACAAATGTGAAATGCCCATTTTATAGGAATTTGGAATATCTGTTGCGCGAAATTGTTCGTACGCTTGCGCATTTCGTACAAAATTAGCATCCAATAATAAAGGCCTTCCAAGTGCCACTAAGTCCGCTCTTCCGTTTAAAATAATCGTATTAATTTGATCAATATCTTGAATGTAACCGGCAGTTATTGTTGGAATATGAACCGTGTTTCGAACTGCATCTGAGAAAGGCGTTTGCCACATTCTGCCGGTTTGTGGTTTTTGGTCAGCAACCGTATTTCCGGTGGATACATTAATAATATCAGCACCTGCCATCTTAAATGCTTCTGAAATAACAAAAACATCTGTTTCTGAAATTCCGTTTTCAGCCCAATCTGTAGCGGAAATTCGAACAGAAATTGGCTTTTCTTTTGGAAATACTTCACGTATAGCGGTAAACACTTCCAATGGATATTTTAAACGATTTTCAACGCTTCCACCAAATTCATCGCTACGAATATTAGTCAATGGAGATAAGAAAGACGCCAATAAAAACCCATGATGCGCTTGTAATTCAATCATATCAAAACCAGCTTCGCTTGCATTTTTAGCCGCTTGCACAAATTGACTTTTAACCAATTGCATATCTGCTAAAGTCATTTCTTTCGGATTATCAGAATCTTCATTAAAAGGAATAGCAGAAGCTGAAAGCAACTCCCATTTATTACCCTGAAATTGTGCTTCCCAAGGAATTTTTGAACAGCCTTTTCTTCCTGAATGTCCTAATTGAATTCCGATTTTGGTTTGGGTGTATTGATGTACAAAAGACGTGATTCGCTTCCAAGCCATTACTTGATTTTCGGTGTAAATTCCAGCGCATCCTTCAGTAATTCTTCCTTTATTAGAAACAGCGGTCATTTCGGTCAGAATTAATCCTAAACCACCTACGGCTCTTGATGTATAATGCTGAAAATGCCAATCGTTTACCAATCCGTTTTCAGCTACATATTGCCCCATGGACGACATTACAATACGGTTTTGTAACTCTAAATTTCTTAATTTGAAAGTCGTAAAGGCAGGAGATTCTGAAACAAGTTCAGAATGACAATTATCGTTAAATTCATTTAAAACTTTATCTGTAAATGAAC
>JAGNSF010000022.1 GCA_017988155.1 Flavobacterium sp.
TGTTTAATAAACCCTCTATAACTTTTTTAAGATGTGCATTCTCCTCTTTGAGCAATATAATCTGTTGTTCAAAGAGGTTTTTTTCTGCTTCAGATAGTTGGCTATTGTTTATAACCAACCCATTACCAGTTTGATTGTTCATGACATTAAAGACAACACTTTCATTAAATGCAATAACATCCTCAGGCTTCATGCCTAACTCTTCTGAAATCTTTTCTAATTTAGAATAAGTGATTTCTGTTTCACCCAATTCCATTCTACTATATGCACCTTGTGTAATACCAATTGAATTTGCCATATGCTCTTGCGTCAAGTTTTTTAACTCTCTTAGCTTCTTGATTTTATGACCAATTTTCAGGTTATCCATGCTTTAATATTTTATTGGTAAATATATGAATTTATGTTGAAACTAATAAATTATGAATGCTAATCATATTATATGAGTTCCCAACAACTATGAATATAAGACTGTAATGTATTTTTGTTTGAAAGAGTAAACCTATGAAATTTAACCTACAGAAACTTATTTTAACAATTACACTGGTTTTATCAATCAACACATATTTTTCACAGAACAATATTTATATTGGGACATCAAAATTTGATGCAAATTATACCTGGAGATTTAAGATTAATGGTGGTTGGATTCAAGGAGATGGACTCTTAACTTTTGCTAAAAGAAATGGTGGAGGAATGCTTTTACTGTCTGTTAAAGATTTTAATGGGAATATAGATGGCAACATTTTTATTTACTTAAAAGATGGAAGTGTTATTAAGTGTATTGATAGAAATATTAATGATAATGTAGATCATTATACAATGGCTGTTTATTATTTATCACTTTCTGAAGTTGAACTATTAAAGCACTCTGATATTGAGGATGTTAGATTTACTGTTGAGAAGTATCCATTTGGTCCAAAAAACTATACAATGTCAAATCAATTTACTTTCTATGGTGATAGAAATAATGTACAAACAAATCCAACTGCAGTTGAAGTTCAAATTTTAATGAATAAATGAAAAAAACTAAACTATAAAGAAAACCCTAAAGTGAGAAATGTTTGTAGATACTGTTAAAAATAATTTAAATCCCATAGTTGTATTTTTAGCTCTAATTTGTACTTTAATATTATATTTTCTACCAGAAAATTTATTTAATTCCACACTAAATGAGAGTAAATGTTTACACCAAATTTGGTTTTCAAAACCATGTCCTGGCTGTGGAATGACACGTGCTTTTTATTATTCTATTCATTTCAACTTTGAGAAAGCTATCAAATTAAATCCTTCAATTGTGATATTTTTATTGTGTAGCTTTCAAGAAATACTTTACCGCATAAAAAAGACAAAATGGAATACCAAAATCAGGCTAATTTCTTATAGCTTACTATGTATTTCTTTATTCATAACATATTTTACTAGATTAATTAATAACTAAAATCATAATCAAATGAAAACAATAACAAAAGTACTTTTATCAATATTAATTTTTTGTGGAGGAGGATTAATTGTAAGTGCAATTCAGACAGGAATGGGAAGAAGCCCTGCTTTAGCTTTTATTCTTTATCCAGCTATTATAGCTGGAATTGTTGCAGTTTGGAAATATAACCCTGAAAATAAAGATAATGATAGTCATGATTTAAATAAGAATTAATGTTCTTTATTGATTATTACTCCCTTTTTGAAATTGATCCTAGTGCTACACTAGCTGAAGTTAAATCAGCTTTCAAAAAACAAGCACTAAAATGGCATCCTGATAAAAACCCTGGTATAGATACTACTGAAGTAATGCAGAATATTAATGAAGCATATTTAATACTGAAGGATGATGAAGCTAGAAAATTATATGATATTGAGTATAACCGCTTTCAAAACTATAAAAAGCAAGAAAAAAACAGGACTAATAACCAGGAGGAAGAAAAATCACAACAAAACAATAACAGAAAGTATTCAAATAATAAATCCACAAATAACTCAAGTCAAAACTTCAATAATGATGAAGCAAATGAAAATTATGCAGTGTTTGATGAGACACTAAAAAAATGGATAAAAAATGCAAGACAACAGGCTGTAATACTTGCTAAACAAACAATTGAAGATCTTAGGGAAATGTCTATTGATAGTGGAAAAGTTATTGTAAAATCCATATTATCAGGTGTTGTGAAATATTTTGTATTAATCATAGTAATTACAATTTTTATTAAGGCATGTGGCCGCTAAAACAAAGAAAAATCATGAAAAAACTCTTACTAAACTTGCTAATTCTTACATCTACAATTGTAGTTGCACAAGAGTTGCCCAGCATTCCATTAAAAAATGGATTTGCTTACTACACATTTGAACATAAACTAGATAACACAGCTAAATGCTTAAGTTATTACTTTGATGGACCACCTACCAAACAGCTTGCACTTTATGAAAAACTAGGAGGTAAAACAAGTGAATTTAGTACTAATTCAAGAAAACTTAGCAAACAAGGTATTTTGGGTTATTTTCTTTTTGGTTCATCAGCAAATATTAGAGAGTATCATAATTTGAATTGTAATGATACCCTTATGTCAAAAACCATGAATTTTCAAGTTTCTATGAATGGGGAATTTAAAATGAATTTAGGTGGTTTTGAATTGTTTAGAAAGAAATTAGTAGGACAAAGTTTAACTGCAAATATTAACATTGTGTTTATTAACAAAAATGAATACAAATTGATAATTAAAGATGTGGTTTATGGTGGAATGTGGATGAAAGGTGCTAAAATTATGACGGAATCATATAAATTGGGTGAGCTTTATACAAAAGCAAAAGAATCTGAATCAATAGATAAAGAAACTATAAAATTCTTTAGTTTTATGGACATGCTAATAAAAAA
This sequence comes from Flavobacterium sp., assembly GCA_017988155.1. Taxonomy (GTDB): domain Bacteria; phylum Bacteroidota; class Bacteroidia; order Flavobacteriales; family Flavobacteriaceae; genus Flavobacterium. The sequence goes on from JAGNSF010000022.1 coordinate 2,867, forward strand.
AGCTGATCAATTGATACTTGAATCTTTAACAGATACATATATGGCAGATGAATTATAGCATACTCAGCATTCATTTAGCTATAAATCATGCATATAATAAAAATAAATAACTTCAGCCCAATAAGTTTGACATGGCTTTTCACAACTCTTACATTGATAAAATAGCATTTGGACTTTGTATTATACAACTTTCAGCTTGTGCAAACATTGATAAGAAAGAAAATGCTTCAAATACACCTCAAGAAGTTAATACTAGTATTACAAACACTGTTGTTGATTCTGCTAAAAGTCAAACAGATTTAAACCTTGAAGAAATTGATAGTTTGACATACTTTACTATTAAGTTAGATAGTATGTATAATGCTATAATTGTTGAGTACAAAGATCAGGAAATCTTTATCCAAAACTTCAAGAAATCTCAGGTGCTATGGAGACAGTTTATGGAATCTCAAATGCTAGCAATGTATCCTGAATCTGAGGAATATAGGGGAGGCAGCTCATTTGGTATGTGTTATTCCATTTATAAACAACAACTAATTAAAGAAAGAATTTCTTCACTTAATGATTGGTTAATTGGTTTTCCTGAGGGAGAAATCTGTGGTGGTAGTGTAAAAGTGATGGGGTATTAAACCTTTACTAGTTATTTCTAACCTGAAAAGTAGAAGGCATACCAGGTGGATACTGGACGCCCTTAGGACTCTGTGATAGGTGCTACACGTTCAACAAATGCCTTGGCTAGGTTAAGCAAGGAGGAATGGGAAGAGTTTGAAAATTCATCCACAAAATTATTGGCTAACTTAGAACTAACAAGCTGTTGTAAGTTCTTTACCTGAATATGGTTTAAAGAACAGATTTAGTAACAATATTTTTTTTAAAACTATGTTAGAAAAATATGAAATTGAGTTAAATAACTCTCTAATTAACTTTGTAAGTAATCTAATAATGCTTGATTCTGAAATGAAAGAAATGGGCACATTAATTAATCAAAAAGCTAGTATTTATGACACTTCATATATTAGCCCATTTTATCATATTAATCATATTTCTGTGAAACTTATAGATAGTTATAATAGAATATTTGAAGCCTCAAATGAATGTAATCTATGTGTAACAAGATTGAGAAATATGAGTGATAAAAATTCATTTAGAGCTTCTCACATAGTTGAAGAATACCCTAGTACTATCAAAGACTTTACCACAACAATTATTAATCATGTAAAGTATGTTGAATCTATAATCAAATGCATATCTAAATGGGAAGGTGATTTAAAAGCACCTGAATGTATTGTTAATATTGACAAAGCTATTTTTGAATATACAAATTCTTTAGAAGATTCAATTTGGTATTTTAGCAAAATAAATGAATCTATAAACAGTTTTGTAGACCATTATAGCTAAAGTTGTAGTTAAAAGGTGTCTTTTATTTGAAAAAGGGGGATTTTTCCTATTACATGAAATCTGTAAAAACCTGAAAAACAGAGGTTTGAATAGGTTTTTGTTGTTGTTTTCAGATTAATATGTTTATATACTAAACAATCTAGCCCTGAACTCTTTTTCTTTTTGTTTTTGACAAAGTAGCAAAAGGGTTATGCTTTTTTAGTTTATACATCTTTTCACCTGTTTTGCTTCCTTTCTTGTGAACTAATTCAGTATTAAAAACTAGTCTTATCAATTCTAGTGTTCCATTTGTTGACATTTTGCTTTTTTTATTTTTCTCATCAACTACATTAGATGCAATATCTACCAATTCTTGAATTGTATAAAGTGTGTTTTCTTTCAGCTTACCTTTTAGTAGAATACATTTATTTGTTTTATTAAAATCACCATATCTAACAAATTCAAACAATAGATTAAGTTGGTTTTTTGATTTACAAGCTAAGATGGTGTTTTTTATAGACTTTTTGGAATACATTTTTTTAGATGCAACTATAACATCATAAATTTTTTGTTGAAGTTGGCTAAATTTGATTTTTTCAGTAGTGATAGTTTTCATTGCAGCCTCTACTTCATAAAATGCCTCCTCAATCTCAATCTGATGTGTAGCATTTTCAGGTTTAAAAACAAGATTTATCCATTCTGTTTTATTCTCAACTTCTTTAAATCCAAATCCTAAAAGTAATTCAGTTAATCTAGAACTAATAGTGGAATAGAAAGTCTCATTAACAATCTCATTTTTAACTTCAATTTCTGCTTCCCATTCTGGCATAACATACATTAAATTTAAATAATTATAATAGTATCTTAAATAATCTATTTGTAAGTAAGAAATTGAATTCTCTGTTTTCTTATACATTTCATTATGGAAGGCTTGCAAGAAATTTTCTTTGTTGAAAATAATTTTTGATCTAGATAAGTTCAGCTCTAAAGTCTCTGTTTGTTGCTTAAAGTACTTAGTAAAGTAATCATTATTCTTATTTGTGGTTTTAAGTTTGTGCAAATGTTTATCAATACAGTTTTGGATTTCTACACTGATCTCTCCTCTCCGGATCCAATCCTCTTCTGAACTTAACAATAACTCAGCATCTTTTAAATCACTTTTTAAAAGATCATGTGTAAATAGAAAAAAATTAGTTGTGCCATTTTTCAATCTATTTCTACCATAAATCTGTTTAATTTCATTTGCTGATATAAGATTAGAATGATAATTAGGTGAACTATAAATCATTAAACATAAATCTTGTTCTTGCAAATCATAACCATTAAAGTATGCTGATGTGATAAAATTTAATCTTGTAGGTAATTGATTATTCTCAATTTGTAAGCCTGAATACTTTTTTATTAATGTATTGTTTTTAAGATTATTGTCAGAGATTAGAAGTGTAATACTTTCTTTATTTATTTTTTCATTCTTAATTAATGCATCTGATAGTTCAGAGATTAATTTAACATTATTAACAGCTACCAAGATTTTACTATTTGATTCAGCAAGCATATGGCAAATACAACTAAATAACTGATTAAGAGTAATCTTTTCTTTCTTGTGTTTTTCTGTACCTGGATTACTTAAGTAGAAAGTTTGAATTTGTTTATACTCTATTTCTTGATATCTAAAATTATATGTTTTAAGTTTTTTAAGTTCTGGATCTGAAAAACCAATATGTGTAGCTGAAACCAAAGCAAAATTATCAAGAGCTATACCTAAATCTAACCCATCTTCCATTTTTTTTCTATAGGAACTACTTCCCTGCATATAATCTATTTCATCAAAAAGGAAAAAGTAATCCACTACTGATTCACCTAAATCAAATATAAGGTCTTCAAGCCTATCTATTACTAGGATAATTTTTTTGAACTCAATACTTGCATCATCTAAATACTGGTTCAAATCATTATATAGGCTTGATGAACTCTTTTTGCTGTATGAAAAAATTTCATGTTTATATATACCTAAAGATTTCTGTTCAACTGTTACTTTTAATGGCTGTATTATAATGGAGTTTCTATCACAATTCAACTCCATTGTAGTTGCTCCAATACCAGTTACACCTTTGTGTATTATTCCATTTGGAAGAAACTCTAGTACATCACCTAACCAAGTGCCATTTTTTAGTATAAAATCATAACCACCTGAATCATTCAGTGTGCTATCAACTATGAAACTCTCATCTTTAATATTATTAAATTCTATCATCCCAACATTGCATTTTCATTTACATGCTCAACTATACTAATAATTTTATAGGCTGAATCATCTTCAAAAACTCCATTTAATCCTCTATCATTTATATCAGTGAATGGTGGCTCAAACAGCATACTAGGCTCAATGGTACCATTCTTTGTAAGGTAAGTTATTATGTTCTGTATAAAAACCATTTGATCTGCTCTCAAGCTACCATTGTTAAGGAATTCAGAAAAAGCTTCCTGAGCTGCTTTAACATCTAGACCCAATATACTTCTGATAAACACACCTAATGGCTGGCTTCCATATTCTGCTGTATAAGTATCTTTTGTACCTCTTTCTTGCCCATCAAAAAGTATATGCTCCAGAGCTACTAGTTCTGCTTGTGTGATAGGAACATTGTTAATCAACTTTGAGATAGTGATGTGATGCTTGTTTTCTCTTAAAAAACTCTCCACTCTTTTTCTATACGGTAGCCCATAATTTACTTCAAAAGCTGGTTCTGACATGATTGAAGTTAACTCAGAATCTATAATGTTAGTATATACATTATTCTTCTTTGCAACATCTAGGTACTGGATTAGATCTCTCAATTCTTCCCTGATTTCATCTAACTTCTTTTGGGTAACTCCTTTGAAAAAGTCTGTTGACATGATACTCTCAATGGTATTCTTTGCTCTATTGACAACAGGTATGGAATACTTCTTGCTCAAACCCTCTGCAATATCCACCAAATTGTTTTCATACTTCTTTTGGGTATGTGACATCATGATAGTAGCAATTTGCATTTTCAGCATCATCAAATCAAACCTTCTAGCCATTTCATTGACTGTTTCAGGTACTGGCAACTCTGATAAATGTGTTTCTATATCATGGATGGAAGAACTATCTAGCTTATTCCATCTATCTCTATCACTATATTCATCAACATACCGTAGGTGCATTTTCACCTGGTATCTGTTCTTGTCTAATTTCACTACTTCATTGTGCACAATATCTAGTAGTTTGTTTGCCAATTCAAGTTCATCAGCTGTTTTTTCTTCTTGCAATAACCTACTTAGGTTAACTCTGCTTTCAAAAATCTGTTGTGTAATTGGTTTTACTACTGCATTATCAACACCATTTGCATTTACTTCAAAAAACTCAAAGTTTGCACAGGTATCAAAAATCAGGAAATGCTCCTTGTCTTGACCAACACCAAATAAGTCAGGACACAAGCGTGTGCCTCTTCCAATCATTTGCCAAAACTTGGAATAAGATTTCACAGACTTAAAGAAAACCAAGTTGACCACCCTAACTGCATCTATACCTGTATCCATCATGTCTACAGATACTGCAATTTGAGGCATGTTTTCTTTGTATTTATCACAAAATGAATCTATCAAACTTTGTGCATGAGACACTTCATTGTGAATCATTGCAATAAAACCTGCTGGATATTGTGGATACCTCTCTGTAAAACAATCTACAATAAACTTAGCATGTTGTTGATTGGTTGCAAAAATGATGGTTCTCCCAATTTTGTCTCCACCCTCAATTTTTATCCCTTGCTGCATCAAAGCATCCAGTACTTTGTTTACTGTATCTTTATTAAACAGCCATTTATTTAAAGCATTTTTACTGATTAACTCAGGGAATAAGCCTGTTGTTTTATCTTCAAATGTTTGCTCATACTTTTCTTTCTCCTTATCTGATAATGCACTGTATTTTATACCAGACTTTAAAAAATCTGTAGAAACACTAATTGTCTTATAAGGCACCAAAAACTTGTTGTTTACAGCTTCTGACAATTCATACATGTATGTTGGATCATCATTGGAACAACCAAACAACTCAAAGGTGTTAAAATCTATGGCATCTTTTGGTGTTGCAGTTAGCCCAACTACCAAGGCATCAAAGTATTCAAAGATTGCTCTGTACCTGTTGTAAATTGATCTGTGTGCCTCATCTACAATGATTAAATCAAAATGCCCAACTCCATAGAAACGCCCATCTGCATCTCTATTGTTGTCTATTTTGTTCATCATACTTGGATAAGTACTGAATACAAGCCTTGTATCAATCCGTTCCTTTTCTTGTGTCAAGTCTATAGCTGATAACTCAGGGCAGTACTCATTGAAATTATTCTTTGCTTGTGTAACCAGTGCATTTCTATCTGCTAAAAACAGCACCCGCTTTGCCCAATTATTCTTAACCAAAACATCTACTAAAGCAGCAGCTGTTCTTGTTTTTCCTGAGCCAGTAGCCATAACTAGGAGAGATCTTCTCTTGTTACCACAAAGTTTACCATCTCTATCTGCAACAAAAGTTTCAGCAACACTTTGAATAGCTAGTTTTTGATATCCTCTTCCTGCAATATCTATGTTGATTTTTGCTGTTCTCAAATCTTTCACAGTAGAACGCTTCTGAATCAACCACTTTAATTCATCTTTGGTATAGTAGCCATAAACTCTTCTTGGAGTGCTATACAGATTATCCTCCCATATTTTGGTTTCATACCCATTGGTATAAAATATTATGGGGCGCTGACCATACATAGATTCCAGACAGTTGGCATATAAGAATGCTTGGTGTTTTCCTATCTCTAAATCTTTGGTAGTTTTCTTTGCTTCAATCAGTGCTAGTGGTAGACCATTATCATCCCACAACACATAATCTACATACCCATTTCCATTAGGATTATCAGAAGTTATTGGCATTCCTTTTACTGGAAACTCAATATCTCTGCCATGGGAAAAACTAAACCAACCTGCTTCTTTTATATCTGAATCTATTAAATGCTTTCTTGTTTCTGCTTCTGTAAATTCAATAGCTACAGGTAAAGTACGTGTGCTTTTTTGTTGTTGAAGTGCATCTAGTTCTGCTGCCACTTGCAATTTATATGCTGACAGACCAGCTTCACTTTCTTGTGCTTTGGTTAGGATTGCTTCTTTTTCAGCTTGAAGCTGTTGTACTTGTTTTAATAAGTCCTCCTGAATGCGTTGTTGCTCAGACTGTATTTCTTTGATCTGGCGGTGTTTATCTGAACTTGTTTCAATTAAACTTTCATCAAACAGACCAGGAACTTTCACCACTTTTGGACTGTAAGCAACTGCAAACCACTTTAAAAAAGAGTATAAGTATTTGATACTAATTAAAGCTTCTGTAGCTGTAATTCTATTACCGTAGTGGACAGCATTATTACCAGTTTTGCGGACATAAGTAAGCCCTTCTCTTAGTTGGTATGGAATTAATGCTTTTACCTGTTCATCATTTAGCAGGTTGACTAATTCAGTGTTGAATGGTTTTTCAAGTTGTTCTAAATCAAAAATAGTATGCACACACTCTTCCAATACAATTCTGCAGTAACTTGCTGTGGAAACTGGTTCTGTTTTAATGCGCTCCTCAGCAACAATCATTTTGCTGTAAAGTGATTGCCACTCATTTTCTAAAAATTGGAAGTTGCTCATTAGCTTAATATTAATGGATCAGAAAATTTAGTTTCTAATAATGAATTCTTATTTATTTGTTTTAAGCAAAATGTTGTAACTGCAATCTGATCAGCTGATATACTTATATAAATGTTACCTTTATTCCATCTTTGAATTGCAATATAATGTTCAATTAAATATTCATTATCTCCTTCTGATGTTCCTAGTATAACTGGATCTTTTATAGTTGTGTAAAATGCTTCTTTAATGCTTCTAAATGAAATGCCTTGTACATCATATCCTATTTGATTGACAGCTAATATAGGCAACTTACAAGTTATTTGCACATTACTTAGAGTTGAGTTACTTTGATTTATTACTCTGAAACTTATCAAGTTATATTGAACACTTGTTCCATCCTGTTGTGCTATAAAAGTAGGTTTATTGGAATCCCAACATTGAATTTCTCCTTTAAATTTAGATTTTGGCAAAAAAACAATTAATAATGTAATTACTGTAGTAAAGGTTCCAAGTGAAGATATAATCAAATTAATTCTTTTATTGGTAATATCATCAGTATATAACAAACCAATAGACAGAAAACCAATAAAGATAATAGCTATTGTTGACAACCAAAAAATAATAGTTTTATTACTCATACCAATTCCCCCTTAAATGCTTTTTGCAACAAGCTATTAAACAATTCATCTGATTTAACCAAACTTGCTTGTGCTACTGCTTTCTGTGCTTCAATTAGAGTAACACGTTCTGCAAATTGGTTTTGAATGTTTAATGGAGGGACTGGTATCTCAAATCTTTCCATTACTTTAAAACTTAAGGCAGGCATTGCAGCACCAAATGCTTCTTTATTTACAAATTTCTTAAATCTTTCATTTTGAAAAATAAAAAATAAAAAAGCTTGATTAAACATCACTTTATCATAATTAACTTTGAAAAGATTATTTGCAAGAACTCCTTCTTTATTTGTACCAACAAAACCAGCTGATGCACCATACCTAACCATAACAATATCTTCTTTATTTACATAATATTTTATACTTCTGTTAGGAACAAACCTTAAATCTTCTCCTTGGGTGTAGTCTACAATCCTCAAAAATCTTGCATAACCTTCTTTTGGTTCCAATAATTGTTGCTCAACACCAAATTGTTGCCCTTGTGAGAACCTAACTAAATCTTTTAAAGGATAAAGTTTACCATTAAGATAATCCCCAAACATATCCAAGAACAAACTTTGTGTCAATTCATCATACTTGGCAATGAGTGCTTTGTCATTTTGTCTCAACGCATCTGCTGCATCTAGTATGTTGGCAATTTTCTGTTGTTGTGGGAGTGGTGGTAAAGGGATTTTCACCTTTTTTAAGTGAGAAGGTCCAAAATTAGGCTGCGCAGAACCAGTAATTATTTTATCTATTTGTTTTGTGAAAATATTAGATTTAATAAAATACCATAAATATTTTTTTTCAAAATTATCATCTTTAGGTCTAAGCTTAATTATACTTGTGTTTAAACATAGTGGTAAATGTTCTTTTTTTACTTCTGCAATTTTGCCCCAAGTAACCCCGGAAGAAGCCATTATATAATCTCCCTCTTTTAAAAGGAAATGATTATATTTCTTAGAAACTTCTTCTTCACTTAGATAATTTGTAGTGTTTTCTAAATTAATCTTGTCATTTACAATATTTCTTATGTTTATCAATTTGATTCCACTATCTGTGAATTGCCAATTTCTTACTCCTGGACCCTCTAAAAAATCAATTACTTCATTAAAATCTACACTTTTCATTTCAACAACTCTTCTAAGATTAGTAATTGTTGCTTGTTCTCTTCCTGCAGATTTTTGATATCTTGTATAATTACAGTTGGTGCAGCATAACTCACTTCCTCATACACTACTTCTTTGTACCTGTTAATAGACAAATCCCAATCATTAGCTTGTATATCTGCAAAGGGCACTAAGAAACTTTTATCTGTGCGCTTTCTGCCAGCTTCTGTACTTAAATTGTGGTAACGGTTAACAATATCTGGTATGTCATTGTCTTTGGTTTCAGCACGTTTATCATCCAGTGTAAAGCCATCTGCCTGCATGTCATAAAACCACACATTATCTGTACCACCAGAACCTGTTTTTGTAAAAAACAAAACAGCTGTACTTACTCCGGCATAAGGTTTGAACACACCACTTGGCATAGAAATGACAGCATCTAATTTGTGGTTGGCAATAATCTCTTGTCTAATTTGCATGTGTGCATTGGAAGAACCAAACAACACCCCATCAGGAACAATTACTGCACATCTTCCACCTGTTTTCATCATGCGTAACATTAAGCCCAAAAATAACAATTCTGTTTTTTTAGATTTAACCATGGTTAGAATGGAACTTTCTACACCATCATAATCCAAGCTTCCTTTGAAAGGTGGGTTAGCAAGTATCAAAGAAAATTGTTCTCTAATATTACCATTTGCCTCACTCAAGGCATCTTTTCCAATTAAATTTGGGTTTTCAATCCCATGCAACTGTAGATTCATTGCCCCAATGCGCAACATGGTATTATCAAATTCTATCCCTGTAAACATGTCACTGTTGTAGTGCTCTCTGAACGGTTTTTCATGAAACCAATCCGGGTGTTTTTCATGGATGTATTCTCCTGCAGCAACCAAAAATCCTGCTGTTCCAGAAGATGGATCGCAAATGGTATCTTCCTTAGTTGGTTCCACCATGTCTACCATCATTTTAATAATGTGTCTAGGTGTTCTGAATTGACCATTGGTTCCTGCAGTTGCTATCTTAGACAGCAAGTATTCATACACATCACCTTTGGTATCTCTATCATCCATTTTGATTTTATCCACCATCTGCACAACCTGATCTAACAAGCGTGGAGTGGGTATCATGAATGTTGCACCTTTCATGTATTGAGCAAAAGCACCAACGCTAGTTCCAACCTGCTTCATGTGTTCAAAAACACTTAATCCACCCACTACAGGTTTATTAAAAAGTTCAAACATAGATTCAGGATCTTTATTCTTGAAAGAGCTCCATCTCAGTTCTTGCTGTTCTGGAGTAAAGATGACGGTGGAAAGTGGCTTTTTAATCATGTTGGCTTTTTTCTCCTCCATGATTTGTGTTTCATCTAATCTTCTGATAAACAGCAAGTAAGTAAATTGCTCAATAACTGTTAATGGATTAGATACTCCACCTGTCCAAAAGGACTCCCAAATTTTATCTATTTGAGATTTAATTTCTCCTGTAATCATTACTGGTTTTGGTTTTAACAAATATACAATAAAACCGTTTGCATGCTTAGTTGAGCTGTAAAAATCAATGAGGGAGAGTAGCTGCTATATGCATCCCCCTATCAGGAGTCATACACAACAACACCCCCCATCAAAAAAACCAAGGGTATCCCCCCAGTTGTGTAAAAGCAAAAGAAGCTGTGTCAGCAACAGTAAGATAAATATTGTGCTAGGAGCCTTTTTGTTGTTCGAGAGCTCTCTTAGTACTAATATTAATATAGCTAAGTCAGCTTCATTAGCTAAAATTGTGGAGCATTTTCACATAATTAGTAACCACTTTATACAAATGTGTTAACTTTAACAAAAACCACATAATGAAAAAATTAATAGTACTTGCAGGACTTGTCATTGGAATGGCATCATGTAAAAAAGAAAATTGTAACTGCGGTGTAGTTCAAAGTGACAATGTTTCAGATTACTCAGTAGTAATTAAGAACAGTTGCTCAGAGAATAATAAGACATTTTATTTAAGTGAAAGTGATTGGATGAAAGCTTATGTTGGAAGTGACTACTGTATTAATGATGTTGATTCTTGGTAATATATAATTCTCATACTATATAGCTAAAGAGCATCCTTAATGGGTGCTTTTTTTGTTGCTACATACATCAAATTTGACAACCAGAGTGTTTTATGCCTTCGGCAAGCCTGCTCTTACAGCTTTTATTGGATATGGAATTTTAAAACAAAACCCATGAAAAGCAAACATTACACCATCCATGAAATGGAACTAGTCTATTTACCAAAACTAAAAGTATCAGAACTACCAGAAACTACCACTTCCAAAAAAGCGGTTGAAATCCTCATGCAACTATTCAACCCAAACACCATCCGTTGTCAAGAAGAATTTATTGTGATATACCTAAATAATAACAGCAGAATAATAGGCTCACAGAAACTGAGTAAAGGAGGAATTAATGCTACCGTAGTAGATATTAGATTGATACTTAGTACCGCCTTAAAATGCCTTGCAACAGGTATTATCATTTCCCACAACCACCCATCCGGAAACCTCAAACCATCAGAAAAAGACCTGTTTATTACCAAGAATATAAATGAAGGCTGTAAACAAGTAGAGATTAAGTTACTGGATCATATTATTGTAACACCAGATTCAGGATATTTCAGTTTTGCAGATGAATTCCTACTGTAATTTTTCTACCAACAATTCTAAACCCACCAAGTTTAATCAGTAAATAATTTAAGTTTAACCCGGCATTACCTGTGTGCAAATAGTGTGCAAATTCCAAACACATTTTTCCAAACCCCTTATTTTATTGGGCTCAGTTGGTTAGAGCATCTGACTGTTAATCAGAGGGTCCCTGGTTCGAGCCCAGGAGAGGGAGCAGATAAAAAGATAAAAGGGTTATACGTTGATAGT
>JAGNSF010000179.1 GCA_017988155.1 Flavobacterium sp.
CAAAATCAGTACTTTCTTGTAATTCTTTGGCTTTAGCCACCAAAGCTTGTTTTTTACTCAAGTTATCGTTTTGATCTTTCTTGATGTCTTTGTAAAACGAATTCTTGAAAGAATTAAAGTTACGTACCGCTGTTTTAAAAGCACTCCAAGTAGCTTCATTTACATCAGCCGGAACTTTACCTGCTGCAAAAAATGCTGCTCTCAAAGCTTCAACTTTTTCTATTTGTGCTAGCCATTGCGTGTGAGCATTTACTTTTTCAGTTGCCAACACTTCAATTTGAGCAATAATTTCATTTTTCTTTGCTAAATTTTCTACTTCGGCACCTCTTAGTTTTTCAAATAACAATTCGCGTTTATCATGCATTTGTTTTGTTAATTCACTAAAACGGTTCCAAATTTCTTCACGGTGTTCTCTAGAAACAGGTCCAATTTCTTCTTTCCAAATGCGGTGTAAATCTTGTAATTCACGGAACGCTTTGTTGATGTCTTCTTCTTTTACTAATTCTTCTACACGAGCTACAATTTTTTGTTTTTGCTCTAAATTGTGTTTGAAATCAATGTCTCTCGCTTCACGATCTAAGTGCAAATAATCATAAAAATTTTCTACATGAAAATGATAATTATTCCAAACGTGGTTGTATTTATCTTTTGGAATAGGACCTGCATTTTTCCAACGCTCTCTTAAATCATTAAAATGTTTTAAGATGTCTTTAATGTTGGCTTGCGGATTAATCAATTCTTTTAACTCTTCAACAATAGCCAAACGATTTTCTAAATTAGTTTTTAGGTTCGCTTGCAAACTCTTGAAATGTTCGTTTTTATGGTTTCTGTAAACAGAATAGATGTTGTCAAATTTTGATTTTAGAGGAAAATGATACTGAAATTCTTCATTTGGATCTTGATTCTCAGCAAGGAATTCTTCTTTTTTCTCCTCAATAAGATGATTGTATTTGGCTAAAAACGCCTTTTTGATTTCCTCTACATGGTCTTTAATTGATGACACTTTCTCGTTGGATACTAATGTGTTCAATTCTTCCACAAGTGATTCCATCGATAATGCATCATAGTCTTGCATCGGAATATCGTGACGCTCTTTCAAACTTTCGTCTTCGCTTTCTTCTGCATTACTGTCGGCGATTGCTTCAATAATGGTTTGATTTTCATCGGTTTCAGTAATTTCTTCTACTGATTCCGATACAGTTGTCACTACCTCATTTGGTGTAACTGTTGGTGTTGATTCTACTGAATCAGCAGTGTTTCCGTCTGCATTTAGCAGGTTATCATTCTTTTCTTCTAACATTTTTAAAATGTGTAAGGTTCCTAATTATTCAAGTCGAAAGATAGTAAACCCGAGTGGAATTGCAAAATAAATCCCTTATTTATCATCGTTTTACGTTAAAATAAAGAAGTATTTAGAATTGGTATTTCTATTCATATTCATATGAATAGCTTTAACCCTAGGTGAAATTAATTTACTGGAATTTAACTGAGAGATTAAAAGGGAATAGTTTTTTATTTATTCCAAATCTTCCATGCCTTTTCTGCTTGAAAAATAAGCATATCCAATCCGTTTTTAGTTGTAGCGCCTTGGTGATGTGCTTTTTTCAAAAATTGTGTTTCGGCAGGATTGTAAATCAAGTCGTAAGCGATGTGTTTTTTAGTGAAAAACTCGTAAGGTATTTCAGGATATGCCTCTGTATTAGGACTTGTGCCTACTGGGGTGGAGTTAATTACAATTTGGTATTGGTCAAAGACTAAGTCTGTTATTTGGTTGTAACCCAAAACAGTTTCACTAGCTTGTCTTGAAACAAAAGCATACTCAATTCCTAATTCGTTTAAAGCAAAAGCTACGCCTTTTGAAGCGCCGCCAGTACCAAGAATTAAAGCTTTCTTGTGGTGGGATTCTAACAAAGGTTCTAAGGATTTTTGAAAGCCGTAATAATCAGTATTATACCCTTTTAATTTGCCTTTTTTAGTAAATCTAATAGTGTTAACTGCGCCAATTTTAGTAGCTTTTTCCGATAATTTATCCAAGAATGGAATTATCTCTTCTTTGTACGGAATAGTAACATTCATTCCGCTTAAGTAGTCGTTATTTTTGATTACGTCCAAAAAAGATTCAATAGTTGGAATGTCAAAATTTCCGTAAGTGTATCCTACTAATTTTTCATTCTCAAATTTCTCGGTAAAATAACCTTTGGAAAACGAATAGTTGATGTTGCGTCCCAATAAACCGAAACGTTTTTTGATAGGTGGAGTCATCTTTATTTCTTATGTTTTGCAATGTAATTTTGAACCGTTTTTTCTTCCCAAATCATTGGAAATAATTCTTCCATAAGGATGTAATTATAAAAGTTCAAACGCAAGCCATTACTTAGATGAAATTTTGCTTTGGTTTTATCTTGTATCATGAAATACAAACCTGCCAAACGGTATTCAATTTCGTTTTCTTCAGGGAAATATTCAGTAGCTTGTAATAAGCTTTGAATGGCACTATCAAATTCTCCTAAAAACTGCAAAATATCTACCCAAAACAACCAAGTATCTAATTGGTAGTCGCCAAATTCTACCGCTTTACGATATCCAAATTCAGCTTCTTCAAAGAAATTCATTTGCTTGTTGATAGTAGCATAACGCTTCCAATACATTTGATTTTGATTGTCAATTGCCAATGCTTTATTAACGTAAAACAAAGCCTTTTGGAAGTTTTTTTCGCGAACGTAAAAGTCCGTGATTGCAATCCAACCTTTATCTAAAAGCGGGTCTTCGTGAACCGTTTGATTGTAGTATTTGATTGCTAAAGCAGTATTGCCTAATCGTTCGTGGCATTTACCAATGCGAAGCAAAGCATAGGAAGTAGCGTCGTCTAATTCAATAGTTCTTTCATAGCTTTCAATAGCTTCAGCATACATTTTTAAACGCTCCAAGGCTTTGGCTTTTTCCATAAAAGCACCCATGAATTCGTCGTCAATTAAAGTAGCATAATTAAAAGCACGCAATGCTTCTTCGTATTCTTTTAATCCATAGTGTAAACGACCAACTTGATGCCAAGCAATTTCGCTATATGGGTTTTTCTCGATGTATTGATTCAAATAGGCGATGGCTTCATTGTTTTGGTCCAAAAACTCAAAACAATACACCACATTATATAAGGCAGATTGATCTTCTAAATCCTCTTCTAAACATTTGATAAAACTGTCTTTCGCCATTTCTAAATTGTCCATGAAAAGGTATTCCATCCCAATTAAGTTATAAACATCGGCGTAATCATCAGTATATTGTAAGGCAATTTTTAAAAGTTCAACCGCTTTTTCGTGTTGATCTCTTTTGGAACAGATATTGGCTTTTTGAATATAAATTTCTTCGTTATTAGGCTCAATGGCATATAACTCATTTAGCATTTTATCTGCCAAATCCAATTGGTCTTCATAAACCAACATTTCAACTTGAACCAATTTTAAACCTGTAGATTTCGGGTGTTGTTCCAAAGCTAACTTTAAAGCTTTTTTAGCCAAAGAAGTTTTTCCCGAATCGATATAGTGAAGGATAATTTCTTCAAATTCTTCAGAGTCAAAAAACAAGACTTTATTCGTCTTTAACATCGACTCAAATTTGGAAAGAGATAAGTTGTAATCTTCTTCTTCGTTGCTTAATTGCATGCTTTTTGTTTTTGATTTTGGCCTAAATAAAATTAGGAAAATAGAATCGTCTATTGAGAAAAAGCAAGAATTGTTGTGAACAATTTAATTAACAAAAACGGAGTTGAAAACAGCTATACTTTTTGAGCGACTTCGTCCATTACTTCGAGTAAAATGGCACAACCTTCTCGGATTTCTTCTTCCGAAATAGTAAGTGGCGGTGTAATTCGAATAGCACATGCTTCAAAAAGCAACCAGAATAAAATCAACCCTCTGTCTTGACATTTCAAAATTACTTCGTTGGTAATATCGGCATTTTTTGTCATTGCGGCCAACATTAATCCTTTTCCTCTGACTTCTTCTATCAAAGGATGTACCAATAGCTCACGGAAGAGTTTTTCTTTA
>JAGNSF010000180.1 GCA_017988155.1 Flavobacterium sp.
TTTTTAGCAGGATTTGTTCTGTCTACTGGGATCATCAAGGCAATTGGCCCACACATTCCAATGCAATGCAAGCTACTAATTAAACCAAAGATGAATGCAGAATACAACATACTTTACTAACGAATATAAATAATTTCTTTAGTTAAATAAGCCTTTCCTTCGTATTGCCATTCCATATTAATATCCCAGCGGCCATCTATCAAACTTTTTTTAGGTATGAGCAAAGTTGATTCAGAAATCGAAATCGGAATTTCGAAATCAAATTTCTTGTTAGATGGCCTATAGAGGGATACTATTCCTTTGATTTTATTGGGAACAAAAGTTGCAGGAAATCTAATTTCAGCCCCTTCTGAAGTCAATACAATTGTTGGTTTTTGTGCTAAATTCTGAGCGTTTTGAGAACGTTGCATTTCTTCTCCAAATCGAGCGTCGTGTTTATAGTACTCTTCAACAACTAAATCATTATCGTATTTAGAATTGGATTGTACCTCAACTACAAAATACAAAATGAAGGTCATGAATAAACCAAAGGCAATTACAATACCTGTTCCCCAATTAAATTTAATTTTCATTTTTTATGTGCTTTTTAATCAAAACTTCTTGGACTTAAAAAATTAGTCGTAGCTGTTTCAATTTTTTTATTTCCGTTATATACCTCAATTTCTAATTTCGTTTTATCCGTTTCCAACAGATATTGATTGATTTCAATAAATAAAGTACCACTGTTCATACCTTGTTTTGGGACTTTAAAATCTTGTTTACCTACTAATTGTAAATTCCCTTTTATACCTACTAATTTAAAATGAATGTCTTTAAACTCATCATTTGTTTTATTAATTATTTTAAAGGTATATACATTACTGATATTTTCACCTTTATGTTGGAACAATTGTCCTGGTAAACGTAATATTGTTGCTTCAACATCGGTTCTTAAAAACAAAAGTCCAGTTAATACACCAATTAAAATTACTAAAACGGCAGAGTACCCCTTCATTCTAGCAGTAAATTGAAACTTGGTCTTTTTCTCGATTTCATCTTCAGAAGCATATCGAATTAATCCTTTTGGCAAACCAACTGTTTCCATAATTGAATCACATTCGTCAATACAAGCAGTACAGTTTACACATTCTAATTGCGTTCCGTTTCGAATATCGATTCCCGTTGGACAAACATGTACACATTGATGGCAATCAATACAATCTCCTTTTCCAGACGCAGCACGATCCTCATTTTTATTTAATTTAGCTCTACCTGCTTCTTTTTCTCCACGAACAAAATCGTAGGTTACGTTTATGGATTTATTATCTAAAAGCACGCCTTGTAATCTACCGTAAGGACACGCAATGATACATACCTGCTCTCTAAACCAAACAAAAACAAAATAGAATACTCCCGTAAAAATTAATAATGCAATTAAAGTACTTAAATGACTTTCAGGACCATCTTCAATCATTTTAAATAATTCGTCGCTACTGATTAAATAAGCTAAAAACACATTGGCAATGAAAAAAGAAATAACCAAAAATACTGACCATTTCAATCCTTTTTTTCTGATTTTTTCAGCGTTCCATTCTTGTTTGGCTAATCGAATTTGAGCCCCTCTATCTCCTTCTATCCAATATTCAATTCGGCGAAAAACCATTTCCAAAAAAATAGTTTGCGGACAAATCCACCCACAAAAGATACGTCCAAAAATTACGGTAAAGAGAATGACAAATACCACACCCAATATCATAAACAAAACAAACAAGTAAAAATCTTGTGGCCAAAACGGAAAACCAAAAATATTAAAACGACGTTCCAAAACATTAAACATCATAAATTGATTCCCATTAATTTTAATAAATGGATTGGCAATCAAAATAGCTAACAGAAAATAACTTACTATCTTACGGTATTCATACAATTTACCCGAAGGTTTTTTTGGAAAGATAAATTTTCTGTTTCCGGTCTCATCAATAGTTCCGATACTATCTCTAAATGATTCGTCTTGTATATTTGACATGGTATTGTAATTTTAAAAGACCAATTTCAAATTTGAAATTGGTCTTTTAGTTAGTGTTTTTATTTTGCAGGTTTTGCGGCTACTTCATCTACCCAAACTTCTCCTTCTGGAGCTTTTGGATCTTTAGGATTACTTCCTTTCAATGAAATGATATAACTGGCAACTTTCTGAATTTCTTTAGGTTTCAAAGTTCCTTTCCAAGCAATCATCCCTTTTCCATCACGACCACCATTAGTCACCGTGTGAAATAAGTTCTTAATTCCTCCACCCAAAATCCATTGGTCATCGGTAAGGTTTGGTCCAATTTGACCACCGGCATCAGCTCTATGACAAGCCGCACAATTAGTTGTAAATATCGTTTTACCCTCGGCTAATGATGGAGCATCAGTTAATAAGGTAACTGTTTTTTCATCCATCAAATCAGGAGCCGTTTTCATGTACTCGGCCACTTCAATTTTAGCTAGAGCCATTTCTTTTTTCAATTCCATCTCTTGATCATCTGCGCCCATAATTTCAAATCGAACTAAATAGATAACTGCAAAAGCAATACAAGAATAAAACAAATACACCCACCATGGTGGTAAATTATTGTCTAATTCTTTTATACCATCATAATCGTGATCCAATAGTAATGCACCTTCATTTTCAATAGGTTCTGATTTTGTTAATAATTTCATTACCTTTTGTAACCATTCACTTTCTGCAATAGAAATAGAGTTCACCTCTTCTAATTTTGCTTTTTGTTCATCAGTCAATAACTGATAGGTAATTTTATCAATAGCACTTACTGTTATTTCAATTGCAATCAATAGAAAAAGAAATACAAATAGAAAAACAGACACCATTGGAAACTTGATAAATGCAGGTCGGTCTCCAGAGTCAATAAAAAATTCCATTGCGCCAAATACAGCGAAGAAAATAAGAGGAACTCTTACATATACAGGGATTAATTTTTTCATTTTTAGAAGTTTAATAATTATAAGGTAGGATTATCGTTCAATGGAATTTGACTTAATTCATCGATTTTCTCTTTTTTATAGGAGAACACCCATAACGCCAATCCAACAAAGAATAAAAAGAAAATCAATAACGATAGAATTGGATATATCGCAACTCCAGCGATGGTTTCCATATTGTGTTTAATTTGTTCAAACATGATTTCTATTTATTTTTTAACTTTAATATCAGTTCCTAATCGTTGCATATAAGCAATCAAAGCGATAATCTCTCTTTCGTTCATAGGAACAAACTTTTCTCCTTTAGCTGCTGCTTTTTTCTTGCTTTCCTCATAACTTTTTACAAAGTCAGGATCATTTTTCAAGCTTTCTTCAATTTTAATAGCTTGGGCTCTTAAATCTTTTTGCGCATTGGCTACTTGATCTTTTGAATAAGGTACTCCAAGAGTAACCATCGCTTCCATTTTCTTTTGAGTCAATGAAATATCCATAGCTTCATTATCAAACAACCATTTGTATCCAGGCATAACAGAACCAGCTGAAATACTTTGTGGATTCCAAAAGTGATTGAAATGCCAATTGTCATTGTACTTCCCACCTACTCTTAACAAGTCTGGACCTGTACGTTTTGACCCCCAAAGGAATGGATGATCGTATACAAATTCTCCTGCTTTAGATTGAGGTCCATAACGCTCAACTTCACTACGGAAAGGTCTAACTGATTGTGAATGACAACCCACACAACCTTCACGAATGTATAAATCACGACCTTCTAATTCTAAAGGAGAATACGGTTTAACACTAGTAATGGTTGGAATATTTGATTTAACCATTATAGTAGGTACGATTTGAATAACCCCTCCAATTAAGATAGCTACAGTAGCTAAAATGGTCAACTGAATAGGTTTTCTTTCTAACCAAGGGTGAAATTTTTCTCCTTTTGTTCTTCCACTACTAATTTTTTGTAATTCAGGAGCTTCCGCCAATTCATCCTCGATAGATTGACCAGCTCTTACAGTTTTAATAATATTATAAACTAGAACCAAAGTACCTG
>JAGNSF010000181.1 GCA_017988155.1 Flavobacterium sp.
CGGAAATCCTTGAACATCGTTTTAGCTCAAATCCTGTCTGAATCGAGTTTATTCAAACACCTAATGTGGGCTTTTTTATTAAACAAAACCTAACTATGGAATTAACAAGTATACTAATTGGAATCGTTGTCGGATTGGCTATAGGATTTGCAATTGCTAAATTTTTAGAAAAAAGCAATGTTTCAAATCTTATAAAAAACGCTAAAAAAGAAGCAAGTTCAATTTTAAGAGATGCAAAAGCTGAAGCTGAAACTGAGAAAAGAAACAAACTTTTACAAGCTAAAGAGCGATTTTTAGAATTAAAATCAGAACACGAAAAAGAAATTTTGTCTAAAGACAAAAAAATGGCTGAAGCCGAAAAAAGAACAAGAGATAAAGAATCACAAGTTTCAAGCGAATTAGCTAAAGCTAAGAAAATCAATGACGACGCTGAAGCTAAAATTACTGAATACTCAAACAAAATTGAAAACTTAGAGAAAAAATCACAAGAAGTTGACAAATTACACAAAAGTCAAATTGAACAACTTGAGGTTATTTCAGGTTTATCTGCGGACGATGCAAAAAACCAATTGGTTGAAAGTTTAAAAGCAGAAGCCAAAACAAATGCTATGGCGCACATTCAAGAAACTATTGAAGAAGCCAAAATGCAAGCGCAGCAAGAAGCTAAAAAAATCATTATTAGCACAATTCAACGAGTTGGAACAGAAGAAGCAGTTGAAAATTGTGTATCTGTTTTCAATATTGAATCTGATGATGTAAAAGGTAGAATTATTGGTAGAGAAGGTAGAAATATTAGAGCAATTGAAGCAGCAACAGGCGTTGAAATCATTGTTGACGATACACCAGAAGCTATTATCCTATCTTGTTTTGATCCTGTAAGAAGAGAAATTGCTCGTTTAGCACTTCATAAATTAGTTACAGATGGTCGTATTCACCCAGCTCGTATTGAAGAAGTGGTTGAGAAAACGAAAAAACAAATTGAAGAAGAAATTATTGAAGTTGGAAAACGTACCGTTATCGATTTAGGAATTCACGGATTACACCCAGAATTGATTAAAATTGTAGGTAGAATGAAATACCGTTCTTCATACGGACAAAACTTATTACAACACTCAAGAGAAGTTTCTAAACTTTGTGGTTTAATGGCTGCAGAATTAGGACTAAACGTAAAATTAGCGAAAAGAGCTGGTTTATTACACGATATTGGAAAAGTGCCAGATACTGAAAGTGAATTGCCTCACGCTATTTTAGGAATGCAATGGGCTGAGAAGTATGGTGAAAAAGAAGAAGTTTGTAATGCTATTGGAGCTCACCACGATGAAATTGAAATGAAATATTTAATTTCTCCAATTATTCAAGTGTGTGATGCAATTTCTGGTGCAAGACCAGGCGCGCGTCGTCAAGTATTAGATTCTTATATTCAGCGTTTAAAAGACTTAGAAGAAGTAGCTTATAGCTTCCCTGGTGTTAAAAACGCTTATGCTATTCAAGCAGGTAGAGAATTACGTGTTTTAGTAGAAAGTGAAAAAGTTTCAGACGATTTAGCTGCTACATTATCATTTGAAATTTCACATAAAATTCAAACTGAAATGACCTATCCAGGTCAAGTTAAAGTAACTGTAATTAGAGAAACTAGAGCGGTGAATATTGCGAAGTAAACTCTAAATTAGATAAATTTAAAAGCCCAATTTCAAATGAAATTGGGCTTTTTATTTGTTGTTTAGCTTTTAATTTATCAAAAAAAGTTCAATGGATTAAACTTTCAATTTCAAAGTCTTGTCTTCCAATAATTGTTGTAACTTCTATTCCATTTCCAATTATTTTATAATAAATAGAATCAACACCACAAACACATTTGTAATAGTTTAATTTAATATTCGATACCGCAGGAAATAAATAAGGATTTTTAGCAATTTTATTAAAACAATCATGTATCATATCAAAATATTTATCGGCTTGAACTACACCAAACTGAATCATTCCATATTCATAAATACGCAACAAATCTATTTTAGCTTGTTCACTTAAATCATAGTGATACATTTAGTCGCTTTTTAAATTCGGCAAGCATTTCCTCTTTGGTTTGTTTTTTTGCCAGACCACTATTCTCGCCTATTTCAATTTTCATTCTCACAAATTCATAGTACTCTTCTTGTCTTCTTGCTTGTTGAATTAAATAATTTACCACTTCACTTTTGCTGGTAAATTCTTCGTTAGCTACTTGTTTTTTTAACCATTCATCGTTTTGATTGGCTAAAGTAATACTTTGTCTTGCCATAATAAAAATTATTTAGTGGTGTAAATATACATCACTATATTCAATGTTGCAAATTTTAAAACTAAGTATCCGTTTACAAAACTCAAATTATTAGCATATAAGAAAAGTTATTATAAAAAACCAAAAAAATGCTTTACTGAGATTTTAAATCTAAGTAAAGCATAAAATATAAATTTGAAATACTATTTATTTCTTTCCTGTTGTTTTTTTTGTTTTACCATTAATCACTTTAATAGCTACATACATAAACAATACAAAAGAAAGTAGTCGTAAAGACATAAAAACGCTTTCACTTTGCATAAATCCCAAAAACTTTAAATCAAAAGGAAACGCTAAAATAGCAGAAATTAAAGCTATAAATAACAATTTAGAATTGGTCATATTTTTAAAAAAATTCATCATAATGTAAAAATTAATTAAAGAAAGAATCCACAAACTCTGTTTTATTAAAGACCTGTAAATCTTCAATACCTTCACCTACTCCAATATATTTAACTGGAATTTGAAATTGATCTGAAATACCGATAACAACACCGCCTTTAGCAGTACCGTCTAATTTAGTTACTGCTAGACAAGACACTTCAGTGGCAGCAGTAAATTGTTTGGCTTGTTCAAAAGCATTTTGCCCTGTTGAACCGTCAAGAACCAACATAACATCGTTTGGTGTATTTGGAACTACTTTTTGCATTACATTTTTGACTTTAGTCAATTCATTCATTAAACCTAATTTGTTATGCAAACGACCAGCGGTATCAATAATTACAACATCGGCATTTTGAGCAACAGCAGATTGTAAGGTATCAAAAGCAACCGACGCAGGATCAGAGCCCATTTGCTGTCTTACCATTGGAACATCTACTCTATCCGCCCAAATTTGCAATTGATCAATAGCGGCAGCTCTAAATGTGTCTGCAGCACCTAAAACAACCTTAAATCCGGCTTTTTTAAATTGATAAGCTAATTTCCCAATTGTAGTTGTTTTTCCTACTCCATTAACACCAACAACCATAATTACATAAGGTTTAACATCTTTGGGAATAGTGAAATCAGAATCGTTACCTGAATTCGTTTCGGATAATAACGAACCAATTTCTTCTCTCAAAATAATATTTAACTCATCTGTACCTAAATATTTATCTTGAGAAACTCTTTTTTCAATGCGCTGAATAATCTTTAAAGTGGTATTTACACCCAC
The DNA here is from genome assembly GCA_017988155.1 of Flavobacterium sp. GTDB lineage: Bacteria > Bacteroidota > Bacteroidia > Flavobacteriales > Flavobacteriaceae > Flavobacterium. The sequence continues at coordinate 3,474 of JAGNSF010000181.1, forward strand.
ATCTGAAGAAATAAGTACTTCTTCTAAATTATCTAAAACCTCATCATCTACTTTAGACTTTCCGGCAACGGCTTTTGTTAGTTTAGAAAAGAAAGAAGTTTTTGTTTTCTCTAATCCTTTGTCTAATTGCTGCTTTTCCTGTTCTGTAATTACAGGCTCACTTTTGTTAGATGAAAATATTTTTTTAAAAAAGCTCATTGAATTTGGTGTATAATGATATGATTTTCATTATTGTTGGAACAAAAATAAAATAAAAAAAGCTACTTTCAAATGAAAATAGCTTTTTTAATATCTTTAATTTTAGATTATTTCTTTTTTAAGAACTCATCTACTTCTTCAGGAGTCATTACTGATTCCACAAATGTATAAGCACCAGTTTTAGGAGACTTCACCATTTTGATTGCTTTAGTCAATCTTTTAGAAGATGTTTGTAAAGTTGCTACGGTTTTCTTTGCCATGACTTAGTATGTTTTATTTGAAACTTAAATTAAGCTTCTAATTATTTAATTTCTTTGTGAACAGTTACTCTTTTCAAGAT
>JAGNSF010000182.1 GCA_017988155.1 Flavobacterium sp.
CTTTGATGATTTTTTTCAAACGATTCACTGTGGTAGGATCTAAATTAGCAAAGGGTTCGTCTAAAATTATGACTTCCGGATTACCAATTAAAGTAGCAATAATGCCGACTTTCTTTTGATTTCCTTTGGATAAATCGCGCAAATACTTTTTGTTGTTCAAAATTTCACCATTGAAAAACTCTTCGTGTTTCACTAATAACGCATCTACATCGGCTTTGTTTTGTCCGCGTAAATCGCCTATGAAATAGAAATATTCTTCGGGAGTTAAGTAGCCAATTAAGAAGCTTTCGTCTAAGAAAGAGGCGGTAAAGGATTTCCAATTTTCGCTAGTATGTACCGGAATTTCATTATTGATGATTTCGCCAGTTGTAGGTTGGATTAAATCCAAAAGCAAGCTAAAAAAAGTAGTTTTCCCTGCGCCATTATTGCCTACTAGTCCAAAACTTTGTCCTTTTGGAATGCTTAAATTATCGATTTGTAAAACGGTTGTTCCGTTGTATTTTTTTGAAAGTTGATTGACTTGGATCATGGTATAAAGTTTATGAGGTTAAAGTTTATGGAGTTAGAAAATGTTTATTACTGCTAACCGGAAACTGAATGTTAATTATTTTGTTTGTAGGCTTGAATAGTTTTGTATTTTTCTGCTTTATAGACTTTTTCAATTTGAGAAAAAACCCGGTCGCGTAATGCAAAACCGATTAGTCCAGCACCTGCCACAAGAGCTAAACCTGTATTGGGTCCTTCCATGTATTTGCCTAAAGCATACAATAAAACAGGTAATAAAATTTTTGGTAATGAGATTAACGTGGTTTGTAAGTTGAACGCTTTTTTATCGCCAAAAGCCCCTTTACTTGAAGTTAGATCAATTGGAGTTTTAGTATAAGCACCCGCATACAAAACCAAATGGGAATTGACGCCAATATTGTATACAGCACCCGCCAAAATAGTCAAATAGATCTCCCATCCGAGGTAGATATAAAAGGAAGATATTACGGTAGAAATTACAGTTGCAATCACAATTAACCACCATTTTGAGGTCAAATAGTTCTTGTATGAAATGTTTTGGGTCATCATTAATGGGTAGTATTGACTGTCCCAACTTGGCACAAACTGACCAAAAGTGAACAAAAAGCCACCTGTGACAAAAATCCCTGCAAAAATCTGCATGGCTTGTGGTTGAGATGGGTTGTTAAAAAAGATAAACCCGTAAAACAAAAACAAAATACTCATGCCCACAGTAGTTTTAGAACGTTTGTTTCGCTTGATTAATTTGATATCATTTTTCAAAAATGTGCCTAAAGTCCCAAACTGATTCAGCCAACTTAAATTTTCTGTTTTTGCAATAGCTGATTTAGTGGCTAGTCCTGCATCGAGATACAATTGCTTTTTAAAGAAATCATAGGTGATTTTATATAGGCCTATAAGCAGTAGAAGTGGAACTAAAAATAATCCCGGACTGTGAAATAGTCCTTCAAAAAATGGTGCGGAATAATCTGTAATGTTGAAATAACCGTAATGTTGTAATCCGCCTAAAACAACTACAATTGCTAGTAAAATTCCAAACAAATTGTCTTTGTTGCTAAACAATACATTGATGAAATTGTTAATATACACTATCGAAAACATCGCTAAATGCCAAGAAATAACACTCTCTATTGGATGGTTTTCTAGGTACAACACCACGGAGAAAGGAAGAAAGAAAAAAACGTGCATCCAATTAAAATAAGACAAAGCGGTTTTTCCAAGAGAAAAATGAACAATCGTACTTTTTTTAATGGGTAAAATTAGCATTGGGCGAATGTTCATAACAGGGATTTTTTGCCATAAAAAACGCAGTGTTAAGTCGAAGAGGAAATAGTAAATCAAAAAGGTGTTGACTTGAACTAAAGGATCTAAATGATTTTCTTTTAGACCATAATACAGCCCAATTCCCATCGAAAGCAAAGCGAAAGAATACAATAACGCTACAATGGCCATTAAAATCTTGATGGCGAGATTGGTTCCAAAAGAAGCCGAACGGGAAAATGATTTCCATTCCAGCGAGAGAAAATGTAGAATAAACTTCATTAGGTATAGATTTGGTGAATAAGTAGTTAAAAATAATAAAAAGTTACAAGTTTTGATTTTAGTTAAAGGAAATTTTTCGAAAACGCATATAGCTCTTACTTTAATGTGTGGAGAAAAAACTATTCTTTGTGCTTTTGCGGGCCGGTCTGAGGCGGGCCGGTTTGTGGCAAAACCTACAAACCTGATCTTTATCATTTTCTAAAAACACCCTAGTTTAGTATATTTGTCAAAAATTACAATTATGTCTTCCTTTTTAAAATTAATTATTAAAGAAGTGAAACGCGAAACCAAAGACGCTGTTTCGATTCTTTTTTCTGTTCCTGAAGAATTACAATCCAACTATACTTTCATTGCTGGTCAATACATTAATTTGCGATTGACTTTGGATAACCAAGAAATTCGTCGCGCCTATTCGATTTGTTCTGCTCCGGATAGTGGCGAGTTACGCATTGCGGTAAAAGCAGTTTCTAACGGACTTTTTTCACAGTTTGCCATTACCAAACTCAAAGCGGGTGATGTACTCGAAGTAGGAAAACCCGAAGGAAAATTTACCTTTGAACCTCAAGTAGATCGCCAACGTAATTATGCCGCTTTTGTGGCGGGTAGTGGAATAACACCCGCAATTTCTATCTTGAAATCGGTTTTAAAAAGCGAACCTAAAAGCTCTTTTGTTTTGGTATACGGAAACAAATCGCCAGAAGAAACGATTTTCCACCAAGAATTACACGATTTACAATCGCAATACGTTGGGCGTTTGTTTGTTCAGTATGTGTACAGCCAATCCAAAGCAGATGGAGCTTTGTCTGGACGAATTGACAAATCAACTGTGAATTATATCTTGAAAGAAAAACACGCCAGTTTGGATTTTGACAAATTCTATTTGTGTGGGCCTGAGGAAATGATTAACGCCGTTTCTGATGCTTTGAAAGAAAAGAATATCAAAGAATCCAATATCAAATTTGAATTATTTTCAACTTCTACCAAAGAACACACTATCGAGCAATCGTTAGACGGACACGCGCAAATTACGGTGATGGTGGACGATGAAGAAACGACTTTCGAAATGTCAGCCAAACAAACCATTCTGGATGCTGCTTTAAAACAAGGCATTGATGCTCCCTATTCGTGCCAAGGCGGAATTTGTAGTAGTTGCTTAGCACGTGTTACTGAAGGAACTGCCGAAATGACTAAGAACTCTATCCTTACCGAAAAAGAAGTGTCAGACGGATTGATCTTGACTTGTCAAGCACATCCAACGTCGGCTACAATTCGTGTGGATTTTGATGATGTTTAGTTTTTGCCGCTAGGGGACAAAGGCGCTAAGTTTAAAATAAATAAAAACGAGAAGTGAATGCTTCTCGTTTTTTATTGTTTACTATTAAGGATTTCGGCTATTCGAGCCACCACCTGTTCTGGTAAAATCGTACGCATGGCATTTTCATAACCTGGTATTTTTTTATTCCCATACACCGAAGTCGGCAATTGAGGATATTGATTTCTGTCGGACACCAAAGTGTTGTCTAATGATTGATTAAAAGGTAAAAATCCCGCATACGGATGAGTCGCGCCCCAAAGAGTAACCACAGGAACGCCTAACATGGCGGCAATATGTCCGTTGCCAGAATCCATAGACAACATTACGTCTAAGTTACTTATTACATTCAATTCGTCTTGAAAGGGAATTTTACCCGCCATATTGATGACATTCTTTTTATCGCCTGCTAGGTTTTGAAGTTGTTCTTTTTCGTTTTGGCCTCCACCAAAGAGAAAAACAGTTTGGTTTTCATTGGCTGCCAAAGCATCAACTACTTCTTGCATTAAATCAAGTGGATATACTTTGGAATTATATTGGGCAAAAGGCGCAATGCCTATTGTGTTTTTTGATTGGGCAACAATTGTTGCTATTTCGGGTTGGGAAATTTTGGCT
>JAGNSF010000183.1 GCA_017988155.1 Flavobacterium sp.
GATCTTGACCAAGCAATAGTACCTTCTATTTTAAGTATAATTTTCTTAAACATGTGATTTTTTTCAGCGCGCTAATTTACAATTAAATATTTTTCAAAGCTTCTTTTTTACTCAAAGGCTTTAAGTTGGATTGCAATACAAATTCCCGAACCGCTTCTGGATCGGTTTTGGCATATTCTCGAAGTGCCCAACCAATTGCTTTCCGAATGAAAAACGCATTAGAATGACTGTGTTTTAGACATAAATGCTGTAAAAGACTAAAATCAGTTTTTGATTTGTAACCCAGTTGAAATAAGATCACGCTTCGGTTCAACCAAATATTTTTCGCATTTGAAAATCGTTGTACAACAGTAGCAATTTCTGTTGGGAATTGTTCCAAATAACTACCAAGAATATATTTAGAAATAGTATCCACACTATCCCACCAAGAATTGGTAATCAATAATTTTTCAATCCAAACAATATCTTCAATTACATAATTGTTTTTTAGGTTTTTAATTATGATTTCTATTCCACAATACTGCAGTTCCCTTTCTTTTTTGGTAAACAATTCCCACGCAATTATTCTTGCATTGCTATTAATTTCTGCTTGGTGTTTTTTGCAAACGGATTTAAAAATCGCTCTTCTTTCGTCTGTTTTGATTCCAAAAAACGAAAATAAATCCTTCATGTATTTTGCCATGGGCAAAGCATTTTCTGCTTTGGCATTCGCAGCAAATGTATTTTCTAATTCGGTAATAAAGTTCATTCGTATTGTTTAAAATCCAACAGCAGTATCGTCTCCTCTAAAATCAGCACCTCCCTCGAGTTTACCGTTAGGCAGCACTAAAATCGCATCTACTTTGCCAATTACAGGCGTTGTTTTTTCGTTGATTAAATAGGATTTAGCTTTTAAGACATCCAAAGTTTTAGAATCAAAAGCTTTTGGTTCAAACGTTATAATATCAGGCAACCATTGGTGATGAAAACGAGGTGCATTTACGGCTTGCTGCATACCTAAATTGTATTCGTACACATTTAAAATTGTTTGCAGAACCGAAGTAATAATAGTGGAACCTCCAGGAGAACCCACTACCATAAATAGTTTTCCGTCTCTTTCAACAATAGTAGGCGTCATAGAACTCAACATTCGTTTTTGAGGAGCAATGCTGTTGGCTTCATTTCCTACTAACCCAAACATATTAGGTTCGCCGGGTTTGGCACTAAAATCATCCATTTCGTTATTCAAGAAAAAGCCTAATTCGTCGCAATAATATTTTGATCCAAAACCATCATTAATAGTAGTTGTTGATGATACTGCATTTCCAAAACTGTCTACAATAGAATAATGAGTGGTTTCGGTACTTTCGGCATAATTGACTTTACCTTCTTTAATGTCAGAGGATAAAGTGGCTTTCTCTATATTGAAAGTTGACATTCTATCTTTTAGATAATTTTCATCCATTAACTCTTTTAGTGGAATTTTTACAAAATCTGGATCGCCTAAAAAGAAACTTCTATCGGCATACGCTCTTCGTTCCGCTTCCACAAGTACTTGAATCGCTTCGGGAGAATTATGTCCCATTTTAGCTAGATCATAGGGTTCAATCATCTTCATGATTTGAGCCAGACAAATTCCGCCACTGCTTGGAGGAGCCATGGAAATTATTTTTAAATCTTTGTACCCAAATTCAATTGTATTTCTCCATTTGGCTTCGTATTGTGCTAAATCTTCTTTGGTAATTATTGCACCTATTTTTTCAAAATAACGAACCAATTTTTGAGCAGTTTGTCCTTTGTAAAATTCCTCTTTTCCATTTTTAGCAATACGTTTGAGTGTTTCTGCTAAAGCAGGATATTTGATAGTATCATTTTCTTTGAAAACAGAAGCAAACTTAGTTTTAGCTCCATTCGCTTTGATGATTGATTCGCGATATACATTCAAACTTTTTTCTTGTTTTTTAGTAACAACAACTCCTTTTTCAGCCAGTTCAATTACCGGTTTCATAATTTCAGACATTGGTAGCGAACCTAGTTTTTCATGAACAGCAAATATGCCTGCAATAGTTCCAGGTACGCCAATGGCTAATGGAGAATCAGTGCTTTTATCAGTAATGACTTTTCCGTTTTTATCCAAGTACATATTTTTTGTTGCAGCCAATGGTGCTTTTTCCCGATAGTCCAACGAACCAGTTTCTCCATTCGCTTTGCGATAAACCATAAATCCGCCTCCACCAATGTTTCCTGCATACGGGTAGGCTACAGCTAAAGCCAATTCAGTTGCTACCATCGCATCAAAGGCATTACCGCCCTTTTTTATGATTGCAACACCAATTTTAGAAGCTTCTTCTCTAGCAGATGCTACCATAGCTTTATCTGCAATCAAACCGCTTTGTGCTTTAGTTAAATTGGAAATAAATAGTACTAAAGAATAATAAAAAATACGGTAAGTTAACTTCATAATTCGTTGAGTTTATTTTTTGAAAATAGTTGTACTTCTTTATAAAAAAGCGAAAATTCGGCTTCAAATTCATCATAGTGAGCCACTAGTTCTTCGGTAGCAAATCGCATCAAAGATTGATTCTTGGTACGACGGTCCATTTGGCTTAAAATACGTTCTAGTCCAGGAACTGATTGGTAATTAACTAACCAATTGTATTCCACCATATAGGGCAGTAAATGTTGTGTTTTAGAAGTTAGAATCGAATGATTGTCTAACAACGATTGGTAAAATTTTTCAGAATAAAGAGCTAAACTTTCATTGTGATAGTCCGACCAGTTTTTAGCTAAAAAATGATCGTAATACATGTCCACAATTACTCCGGCGTAATGGTGGTATCGAGAATGTAATTTTTTAGTGCTTTGTCTAAAAAGGGGATGCGCATCTGTAAAAGTATCAATCGCCCGATGCAACAAAATTCCTTTTTGAATTTCTGACGGGAAATTATCATACTGTTTTCCTCGAACACCATCGGCCATGAAATTACCAATTTTGATGAATTCGTTTTCTCCAGAAAGATGAATATGAGCAAGAAAATTCATAGTGTTTTTCAAGTTGTGGCTTTTCAAATATACAAAGTTCAATTTACATTAGAATTTGATTTTATGAAAAAAAGCTTAGGAATTTGTCGTGTAGCTAAATGCGAACTTTTATATTTGTATTTCTAAATAAAAATTTAATTCAGATACAGATGACTTTAATAAAATCAATCTCAGGAATTCGAGGAACTATAGGTGGTAAAGTTGGAGATAACTTGACTCCAGTTGATGCTGTTAAATTTGCTTCGGCTTATGGAACTTGGTTAAAAAACTATTCAGGCAAGGATAAATTATCAGTGGTAATTGGACGTGATGCTAGAATTTCGGGACCGATGATTCATAATTTGGTAGTAAATACTTTAGTTGGACTAGGAATTGATGTGATTGATTTGGGATTGTCTACTACACCAACTGTAGAAGTAGCCGTGCCTTTAGAAAAAGCTGACGGAGGAATCATTCTAACAGCTTCGCATAATCCAAAACAATGGAATGCCTTGAAGTTGTTGAACGAAAAAGGAGAGTTTTTGAATGGAGTGGAAGGGGAGAAAATCTTAGAAATTGCTGAAGCAGAAGCCTTTGATTTTTCAGATGTGGATTCATTAGGAACTATTGTAGAAAACGATGCCTATATGGATATTCATATTGATGAAGTGTTGAATTTGCCTTTAGTGGATGTAGCAGCTGTAAAAGCGGCGCAATTCAAAGTGGTAGTCGATGGTGTGAATTCGTCTGGCGGAATTATTATTCCAAAATTATTAGAATTAATGGGGGTTGAAGTAGTGAAATTATACTGCGAACCTAACGGACATTTTCCTCACAATCCAGAACCGTTGAAAGAACATTTGACGGATATTTCAGAATTAGTAGTTAAAGAAAAAGCCCATCTTGGAATTGTTGTAGATCCAGATGTAGATCGTTTGGCTTTCATTTCTG
>JAGNSF010000184.1 GCA_017988155.1 Flavobacterium sp.
TTGTTGGTTTAGTTGCCATTACTCCTGCTGCTGGTTTTGTAAGTATTCCTCACGCTATTACCATCGGTATTATTGCAAGTATCATTAGTAACTTAATGGTAATGAAATTCCCTAAAGGAAAAATTGATGATGCTTTAGATGTATTTGCTTGCCACGGTGTTGGTGGAATGACAGGAATGTTACTAACTGGTGTTTTTGCATCTAACGCTGTTAATCCAATTGTAGGTGAAAATCAAGGTTTAATCTTTGGTGATGCAACTTTGTTTTTAATCCAATTAAAAGCATTAGTATTAGTATCTGTATTTGCTTTCTTAGCTTCTTATGCTTTATTCTTTATCGTAAACAAAATTACGCCATTACGTGTAAGCGAAGATAAAGAAGAATTAGGATTAGATATCACGCAACACGGAGAGTTCTTATAACATACTCTTCATTTAATAAACAAAAAACCGCAACTATTAGTTGCGGTTTTTTGTTATAAAAAAATACTATTTATTTTTGGAAGTTCGAGATTCCTTGTTTTAACCAAGATTCATATTCTTCTATTCCAACAAAACTAATAGTAGGTTGTTTTGAATTCAAACTAGAACCTTCTAAATCTGTTAAAACATACAAAGGCTGTGTATTCGTTTTGTATTTTGAAATCATAAAGTCAGTCCATTTATCACCAATAGTTTCAATACTAGATCCCGAAGTTGTAGAAACTGTTTGTTCATTTTTAGGTAATTCTCTTTTATCATCTACATACAAAGAAATTAAAACTACTTCATTTTTCAATAAGGTTAGTATTCGTTCATCTGACCAAACTGTATTTTCCATTTTTCTACAATTAACACAAGCATGTCCTGTAAAGTCTAATAAGATGGGTTTATTTACCGTTTTGGCATAAGCCAACCCTGTTTCATAATCGTCAAAAACTACAATTTGATGCGGACCTAATTTTGCTCCTTCTGGCAAAACTGTATCTGAAGTACTTGAGACAGAATTAGAGCCAATTCCTAATGGACTTTCGCTGTACTCCATTGGCGGTGGAAAAGCACTGATTAATTGTAATGGAGCTCCCCATAATCCAGGTATCATATAAATGGTAAAGGATAGTACAACTAATCCAAAAGACAATCTTCCCACCGAAATATGTGACATCGGGCTATCATGAGGCAAGCTGATTTTTCCAAATAAATACAACGCCAAAGTTCCAAAAATAGCAATCCATATAGCTAAGAATACTTCTCTCTCCAATAGATGCAATTGCAAAACCAAATCGGCATTGGATAAAAATTTAAATGCCAAAGCCAATTCCAAAAATCCCAATACTACTTTTACAGTATTCAACCAACCACCTGATTTTGGCAATGAATTCAACCAACCTGGAAACATCGCGAAAAGCATAAATGGAAGGGCTAAAGCCAATGAGAATCCAAACATTCCAACAATAGGCGCTATTCCGCCCTTAGAAGCTGCTTGTACCAATAACGTTCCTACAATTGGGCCAGTACATGAAAAAGACACAATTGCTAAGGCCAATGCCATGAACAAAATTCCGATTACTCCTCCTCTATCTGCTTGACTATCTACTTTATTTGCCCAAGAATTAGGCAACATAATTTCAAAAGCTCCCAAAAACGAAACTGCAAAAACTACCAATAAAGCAAAGAAAAATAAGTTAAACCAAACATTCGTCGAAAGTGCATTTAAGGCATCAGCACCAAAAATCCAAGTCACTAAAACCCCTAATATCACATAGATTACAATAATTGAAATTCCGTAAAAAAGCGCATTTCGAACTCCAGCACTTTTAGACTTGCTTTGTTTTGTAAAAAAACTAACTGTCATTGGTATCATTGGAAACACACAAGGAGTTAACAAGGCAGCAAATCCCGAAAAGAAAGCAATAATAAATATGGACCACAACCCCATTTCTTCTTCAGTCGATTCCGTTGCCTGTGTTGTCTCAACAGTTGTAGCGGCCTCGGTTTGATTCACAACTGCAGCGGTATCAACAGTAGTATTTGTTGTATCTGAAATTGGTTCCGCTGCAACTAAATCCGCTTCTTGAGATGGGATATTAAATGTAAAACTCTTCTCTAAATTGATACATGCCTCTTTACAAACTTGATAATTCAGAGCCACCTCTACTTTAGCAAGCTTTGAATTTGTCAATTTGATTTCTTGTGTCAACTGCGCTTTCTTCTCAAAAAAAGTTTCGTTAACCTCAAATATATCGTTGTAAGCCGTTTTTGTTTTGCTCTCTTTGGTTTTACCAATCAATTCAAAATTACCTTTTTGATTTTTAAAAAGGATTTCCAAAGGCAACGAACCTCCTTCAGCTGTAAATTGCGAATACAAATGCCAATCCTTCTCTATCACTCCATTAAAAGTGAGCAGATAATTGCCATCCGCTTTTTTCTCAATTTGTGTAGTCCATTTAACAGGATCTAAAATTTGAGCATTTCCTTTGGCAAAAGCCAATACTATCAATACTAATACGACTAATTTTTTCATTCTATACATTCAATTTTTAATAGGTTTTTTGAATTAGGATCTATTTTAAAACGTTCATCTTGTCGGATTCCAACCACCCAAACTACTTGATTATTGGAACACAAAAGCCAAACTTTTTCTTTGTCTATCAACGATAATTTCACGTCTTTGAATAACTTACTTACTTTTTTAGATTTGCCTTCCATGCCAAAAGGCTGAAAAACATCTCCCTCATTCCAATGACGCAAAGTCAATGGAAATACTAATTTGTCTTGATCTACAAATATAGTCGAATCGGAAGCGACTCCTATCTTAGAAACAGTCGAAAAATCAAGATTTAAGGGAAATTTAACTTTGGATTCGATCGATTCAATTTTAAATTCTTGTTGATTTTCTTGAGATTGTAACGGACTTAAAATCAAACAATCTCGATCTTTAATCAATCTAAAATACGGAGCTAAGACTTGTTTACCTGACTGACTAGTAACTAATTCATAAATATCATCCCATGCTGTAAAACCAAATTCCTTAAGCCATTGGTACAAATACGAACTGTAATTTGGCAATTGTAATAAGCGACCCAAGTCAAAATAAATATCCTCACCTTCTTCCCGCGCCACTTGTTGATACACCATAATGGCAGCATCGTCAACTAAATCTTGTGCTTCAGATAGAAACGATTGCGTTTTTTCAAATGAACTAATAAAATTAGGATTTAGCTCTTTCAACAATGGGACCAAGTGATGACGAATTTTATTTCGCAAATACTTATCGGAGGCATTACTACTATCTTCCCGCCATTTCAATTTATTCACAGAAGCATATTCTTCAATTTGTTGTCGAGAAAAAAACAATAACGGTCGGATTACTTTTTCGTTTTGAGCAGGTATACCTATTAAGCCTTCTAAACCAGTCCCTCTTGAAAGATTAATCAAAAAAGTTTCTAGATTATCATCCGCATGATGGGCAGTCAAAATAAAATCTCCTTTTTGAATCGCTAATTGCTCGTAAAACCAACTATAGCGTAACTCACGAGCAGCCACTTGGATTGAAACCTTAAAATCAGCAGCGAATGCCTCAGTATCAAATTGAGTAAACACAAACGGAATAGCATTCGTATTCGAATACTCTTGTATAAATTGTTGGTCTTCAAAACTTTCTAAACCACGCAATTGAAAGTTACAATGCAACACTACAATTTCATAGTTCAATTGTTGGAAAAGATGTACTAAAACCATACTATCCAATCCCCCACTAACAGCCAGAAAGAGTTTTTTTCCTTGTAAAAAAGGAAAATGATTTGACACATGATTTTCGAATTGTCTCAACATATTCAAATGTAATTAATTCATATAATTTAACGCAACACTTCGTGCATTGCTTTTGCCTTTAACAAACATTCCTCATATTCTTTTTCAGGATCAGATAGAGCTGTTATAGCACTTCCAACCGAAAA
>JAGNSF010000023.1 GCA_017988155.1 Flavobacterium sp.
TTTATGAAAAGCTAGGAGATGCGAATTACTTCAATGCGAATTACGTAGAGGCCGAGCAGTGGTACACCAAACGCTATGAACTAAAAGGCACGTTTCCAAAAGAGTTTTTGTACCGCTATGGACAATCCTTAAAATCAGCGGGTAAAAACAATCAAGCCACTCAAATCATGGCACAATACGCAAAAGAAAACCCTACTCAATTGCGTACCAAAAGCCAGATGCAAGCCAAAGCCCAACAAAGCATCAAAAAAGGGAGTGATGTCTTTACTGTTGAAAACATCAACACCAATAGCAAGTACTCCGATTACAGCAGTACGATAAAAGGCGACACAATTATCTTTGCAAGCGCAAGAACCAGAACAATGGGCAACCAAATCTATGCTAGAACAGGTCAGCCGTTTACTAATTTGTATTACACAGTAAAACAAGCCGAAGGCAATTATAGTAAAGCCGAATTGTATTCTAAAAACACCTTTTCTATCTTCCACGAAGCTAGTCCTGTGTTTACCAAAGACGGCAATACCATGTACTACACTCAAAACGAGTTAAAAGAAAACAACCAAAAACGAGTAGTTAATGGTTTGTACAAAATCTATAAGTCAGTAAAGCAAAAAGGTAAATGGAAAAGCTTAGGCGTGCAAGATATCTTCGCTCAAGACAGCGCTAGAGTAGCCCACCCGGCACTATCTCCAGATGGTAAAACCCTATACTTCGCCTCAGATGCTAAAGGTACTTTTGGACAATCCGATTTGTTTAAAGTAAGCATCAACGAAGACGGAAGTTATACTGCGCCAGAGAACCTAGGCAATACGATCAATACCGAAGGAAGAGAGAGTTACCCTTTTGTAACCAAAGACAACATCTTACTCTTCGCCTCAGACGGACATCCAGGACAAGGAGGTTTTGATATCTTCGCTTTAGATTTAAATCAAAAGGGAGCAGCACCGGTACATTTAAGCGCACCACTAAACAGCGCCTTTGATGATTTTGGCTTGAACTGGGACAGACAAACCAACAATGGTGTCTTTACCTCCAACAGACCAGAGGGACAAGGCGACGATGATTTGTATGTATTTACCAATACCAAACCCTTATTCGAATTTGATTATAATGCTAGAATCATCGGGAAAGTATTGGACAAAAATACCAATCTTCCAATAGCCAATGCGAGTGTTACACTTTATGATAACAAAGGAAAAGAACTAGGAAGAACTACTTCAAATGAAACAGGAGATTTTGTATTTGAGAAAGTCCTTTCTAATGCGACTTACACCACCCAAGCTAGTAAGGAAACCTATTCTACTAATGATACAAGACCAAGTTTGGCTTTGTATGAAAGAGAAGTGGCTACAACCATACCATTAGATCAAGATCAATACAAATTAGAACAAGGCTTGGACTTAGCTAAAGCATTATCATTACGTCACATCTACTTTGATTTAGACAAATCGAACATTAGAAAAGATGCTAAGGTAGAGCTAGAGAAAATAGTAGAAGTACTGACTCAAAACCCGACCATCAAAATTGAGATTGGATCGCATACTGATAGTCGTCAAAGTAAAGCATACAACCAGTCCTTATCACAACGTAGAGCTAAATCGACACTCGACTACTTAGTAAAACGAGGCATCGCCAAGAGTCGTTTGACAGCTAAAGGCTATGGAGAAACCCAATTAGTGAACAATTGTGCAGACGGAGTGAAGTGTAGCGAAGCAGAACATCAATTGAACCGAAGAAGTACATTTGTAATAGTAGGACAATAAACTACACGCATTATTTATTGCCCTAACTTTAAAAGCGGCTCACCATTATGGATGAGCCGCTTTTCTATTCTAATTTAGCCACAGATTACACGGATTTTCTAAATTGAAATTACTTTACTCTAATTTAAAAATCAAGAATCGTTAATCTGCAATCATTTTTTTCTTTGCGAACCTTTGTGTTGTCTTCCTAAGCTTATCGAAGGGCTTTGCGCACTTTGCGGTTCAATTCTTTTTCCACAGATTCCACAGATTCCACAGATTTTCTAAATTGAAATTACTTTACTCTAATTTAAAAATCAAGAATCGTTAATCTGCAATCATTTTTTTCTTTGCGAACCTTTGCGTTGCCTTTTTGAGCTTGTCGAAGGGCTTTGCGCCCTTTGTGGGTCAATTTTTTTCCACAAATTTCACAGATTAAGGGATTTTTAAATTGAACTTGCTTAACTCCAATCTAAAATCAAGAACCGTTAATCTTCAATCAATTTTTTGTTGCCTAATATATAGGATTATTTTTTTACCACATAGAAACATAGAAAAGGGATGGTTTTAAAAGAAAAGATAGACGTTTCACTTTTCACATAGCTATGTGAAAAATAGTATTGTTTCTATCTTTTCTTCTTTTTAGCAGGTGCTTCCTTAGGAGGTTTTATGAAGTCTAGAGGAGTTTGACCTGTTATTTCTTTGAATGAGACAAAGAAACTAGTTCTAGATGAGAAACCGGTTTTAGTCCAAATTCCTTCCATAGAAAGAGTATCAAGATCGCCTTTAAGCAAACATTCCTTAGCATATTCAACTCGCAACTGTGTTCTAATTGTGGTAAATCGACTATTTAATATAGTATTAAAACAGTAGTATAAATGGTGTTTTTGCAGTTCAAGATGTTGAGCAAGATCTTCTAGACTATAGTTTGGATCTGTGAAAGGTTTTTCCGTTTTTAAATAGTCCATAATCTTTTCAGTTAGTTTCTGAAAATTCTCTTTTTCGTCATCTTCTAATTCTCTAGTGAATTTCTGATCTTTGGGTAAACCTAAGGTAGTTTCATGTGGAGCAATCAGTGATTCGCGTATCCTAAGGATAGGCAATCCATAAATTACTTGTGGAAATACAATCATCATAACCGGAATCAAAGTAAAAGCAACTCCGATAATATAATTTACGCCAAGTGAATTAACGTTTTCTCTTGTTAACAATTCCCCATTAAAATAATCGAGAGTCATATAAAAATAACTTACAGCACATATACCAGCAAGAATAGTAATGGAATAAAGCCAGTTGGTCATTATCGATTTTTGATTATTGGCAAGTTCTACTTTCTTTTTTTGGATCGAATAGCGAACTAAAAGAAAAAGACTAACTAGAAAATAAACAAATAAAAAGATTGGGCGTAGTATTAAATTGTAAATGTTATTATACAGCCAACTGATACTAATTTCTCTATGATAATTAGGATCGCCAATAATACTTTCTGCGATTTTAATTTTGGTGTCAAAATCTTCAAAATAGTAAGGAAAGATAGAAATCAAACTAATTAAAAAAGGTAAAAAATTCAAATAGTCCCACAAAGATAGTTTATGACAATCTCTCAGGGTTCCTCTTATGTAAAAATACAACATGGGTCCTGCAAGATAGAAAAAAGGCATAAAATGCCCGTAAACAATAGCTAAGTTCCAAGCAGAGTGGTCTAATAAAAAAAAGTAATGTAAGATGCCAGAGATAGAAATGGGAATAAGGAATCCCGATAAATACAAACCATTTTTATTAATTCTGTAATTATAAATGGTTAATAATACCGTTAATAGTAATGTGGCAATAGATATAAACAAAATCATCATTTGGGGCTGAATATAATATCGATTACAAATATGAGAACTTTTTTTGGAAATTCATAATGCCTTGAATAGAATCTAAAAACAACAAAGTAGTTCCAAAACTTCAAAACTGAACTCATTTTTCATTTTTTTTGATATTAAATTAAATAAAGTCAAATACATTTATGCGCGTTTTCAAAACACAAGCAGAATTTTAAGAATTTGTAACTAACGTATGAAATTTAATAAAAAGAAAATAGTATCCGTATTAGATCAAAAGGATATGCAAAAGTTCTGTAAAAATTTAAAAAAATTCAAAAAGAATCATCCTTCTTTTGATATGGATAGAGTGATGAAAAAATTGTATCCTAATGCCGATTTAAAAGATATCTGCGGCGGTCAATAAATGATTCTTTAATTTGAGAAATAACTTTGTAATAGTAGGACAATAAACTACACGCATTATTTATTGCCCTATAGAAAAGCGGCTCACCATTATGGATGAGTCGCTTTTTGTTTTTAGATAATTACGTATTCGGTATTGTAAATTTAGTTTGTAACTTTGTGCTTCTATGAATATGGATATGAAATACCAAGTTGTCATTTTTTGTTCTCTTTTTTTACTATTATCTTCTTGCAAAGATGATAGTCAGCAACGAGAGGCAGAAAATAAAAAAGCAATTCAAAAAAAGGAAGTAATTTATAAAAAAATCAGCAAAAGTTGGGATTTTTATGCAGCTCCAATTAACACTACTTCTGAACAAAGTGTGTCTAGTTGGACTGAATTTCGTCAGTTTTTAGAGGAGTTGGGTCAAAAACCAAGAAAAACATTGGGTGCCTTTCAGAAAAAAGCAGCTGAACTTTCAAAGAAAGTAGTATTGTTGAATAACAATATTCCATTTCAATTTCAACAACCGCAAATTAAAAGCCGAATAGGAACTTTAATTACTAAGGTTCGATTACTAGATTTATTCATTCATTTAGACAATATTCCAGATAAAAAAGTGATTATTTTAGTGGGAGAAATCAATGCCGAGTTAGTTTCTTTACAAAGACAAATGGATAAAATCACGGAGAAAAGTAAAATTCCGGTTGAAGATGGAGAATCTGATATGTTGAGAATGCTAGACACTACAAGAGCCATTTCTACAACTCCAATGCCCACTCCTCCAACAAAACCAAACCTTTCACGCGTTGAGTAAAACAGTCTATTCTATTTACGACAATTTGCCTAAAACAGAACAGATTGTTACTCTTTTAGGTCAAAATAACACTCCAAAAATCCATTTTTCGGGTTTGGTGGGATCTTCGATTTCTTTTGTAATTCGTTCCCTTTTTAAAAAGGCAGAATTACCGTTTTTATTCATTCTAAACGATAAAGAAGAAGCCGCCTATTATTTGAACGATTTGGAACAAATGATTGGCGACCAAGACGTATTGTTTTATCCGGCTTCGTTTCGTCGTCCGTATCAAATAGAAGAAACTGACAATGCGAATGTATTGCTTCGTGCGGAAGTTCTGAACCGAATTAATTCGCGCAAAAAACCAGCCATAATTGTCAGTTATCCCGAAGCGCTTTTTGAAAAAGTAGTGACTCGAAAGGAGTTGGACAAAAACACTTTAAAAGTGGCAATTGGTGACCAAATTTCGATTGATTTCATTAATGAAGTGTTGTTCGAATACGAATTCAAAAGAGTCGATTTTATAACCGAACCTGGTGAATTTTCCGTTCGTGGTGGAATTGTCGATGTGTTTTCGTTTTCGAACGACAATCCGTACCGAATTGAATTTTTTGGCAACGAAGTAGACAGTATAAGAACTTTTGATGTAGCTACCCAATTGTCATTGGAACAACAAAAGAAAATTGCGATTATACCTAATGTAGAAAATAAATTCTTTCAGGAAAACCGCGAAAGTTTTTTAGATTATATCTCCGAGAAAACGGTTCTTTTTATTCAAAATACGGAAGGGTTTTTAAGTCAATTGGACAAACAATTTGCTAAGGCAGAAGAAGCGTTTGACAAACTTTCCAAAGACATCAAACACGCCACACCTGAGCAACTATTCCTAAGCCAAGAACAATTTATAAAACGAGCGTTGGATTTTTCGGTGGTGGAATTGGCTTCCAAAGCCATTTTTAAATCCACTAAAAAATTCGAATTTCATATTCAGCCGCAGCCGTCTTTTAACAAGCAATTTGATTTGTTATTGAACAATTTGAACGACAATCATTTCAATGGGTACAAAAACTATTTGTTCTGTTCGAATGATAATCAAGCCAAGCGTTTTCATGATATTTTTGAAACTTTGGACGAGGCGAATTCAGAAAATATCCGCAAGCAATACAACACAGTAGTGCTGCCTTTGTACCAAGGGTTTATTGACGAAGAAAACCAAATTACCTGTTATACCGATCATCAGATTTTTGAACGTTATCATAAATTCAGCATCAAAAATGGCTATTCGAAAAAACAGAATATTACCTTAAAAGAGCTGACTTCGCTTTCGGTTGGAGATTATGTTACGCATATCGATCACGGAATTGGGAAATTTGGAGGTTTGCAAAAAATCCAAGTGGAAGGCAAAACCCAAGAGGCGATTAAATTGGTCTATGCCGATAATGATATTGTGTATGTGAGTATTCACTCTTTGCACAAAATTTCAAGATACAACGGCAAAGACGGAACGCCGCCTAAAATTTATAAATTAGGCTCGAATGCTTGGAAAGTTTTAAAGCAAAAAACCAAAGCCCGCGTCAAACATATTGCGTTCAATTTGATTCAGTTGTATGCCAAAAGACGTCTAGAAAAAGGATTTCAATATGCGCCCGATAGTTATTTGCAAAACGAATTAGAAAGTTCGTTCATTTACGAAGATACACCGGACCAAATCAAATCGACTCAGGAAGTAAAAGCCGATATGGAAAGCGATCGCCCAATGGATCGTTTGGTTTGTGGTGATGTAGGTTTCGGGAAAACAGAGGTGGCAATTCGCGCTGCTTTTAAGGCGGTGGACAATAGTAAGCAAGTGGCTGTTTTGGTCCCAACTACTATTTTGGCCTACCAACATTACCGAACTTTTTCGGAACGATTGAAAGACATGCCGGTTTCGATAGGCTATTTAAATCGTTTTAGAACGGCAAAACAGAAAGCAGAAACCCTCAAACAATTGGCCGAAGGAAAACTGGATATTGTCATTGGAACCCACCAATTAGTGAATAAAAATGTGGTTTTCAAAGACCTTGGATTGCTGATTGTTGACGAAGAACAAAAATTTGGAGTGAATGTCAAAGACAAACTGAAAACTATTGCAGCCAATGTAGATACGTTGACTTTAACAGCTACGCCAATTCCGAGAACCTTGCAGTTTTCGTTAATGGCGGCACGAGATTTGTCGGTAATTACCACGCCACCGCCCAATCGATATCCTATCGAGACGAATGTAGTGGGGTTCAACGAAGAGTTAATTCGCGATGCCATTTCGTATGAAATTCAACGAAACGGACAAGTATTTTTCATCAATAACCGAATTGAAAATATCAAAGAAATTGCTGGAATGATTCAGCGATTGGTGCCTAATGCCCGAGTGGGAATTGGTCACGGCCAAATGGAAGGCGCTAAACTCGAAGAATTGATGTTGGCTTTTATGAATGGTGAATTTGATGTTTTGGTGGCCACAACTATTATCGAAAGTGGATTGGACGTCCCAAATGCCAACACGATTTTTATCAATAATGCCAATAATTTTGGACTTTCTGATTTACATCAAATGCGGGGTCGAGTGGGGCGAAGCAACAAAAAAGCCTTTTGCTATTTCATTTGTCCGCCGTATTCGGCAATGACGGAAGATGCCCGCAAACGAATTCAGGCTTTGGAACAATTTAGCGAATTGGGAAGTGGATTTAATATTGCCATGAAAGATTTGGAGATTCGTGGCGCAGGTGATTTGTTAGGAGGCGAACAAAGTGGTTTCATCAATGAAATAGGTTTTGACACCTATCAAAAAATCATGAACGAAGCCATTGAGGAGTTGAAAGAAAACGAATTCAAGGATTTGTATCCAGAACAAAATGATATCGAAACCAAAGAATATGTTAAGGACCTGCAACTCGATACCGATTTCGAATTGTTGTTCCCAGATGAATACATCAACACGGTTTCTGAACGATTACTGCTGTATAACGAGTTAGCAGAAATTAAAGACGAAGCGTCACTTTTGAATTATGAAAACAAGCTGATTGATCGCTTTGGGCCATTACCAAAACAAGCCGTTTCTTTGCTGAGCAGTATGAAAATCAAATGGATTGCCACCCGTTTAGGAATTGAAAAACTGGTGATGAAACAAGGCAAAATGATTGGGTATTTTGTGTCCGACCAACAATCCGATTATTACCAATCGGGACGTTTTCATCAGGTATTGCAGTTTGTACAAAAACAAAGCGCTTTATGCAAAATGAAAGAAAAACAAACTCCTAACGGATTGCGATTGTTGCTTACCTTTGACAATGTAAAGTCCATTCGAAAAGCGTTAGAATTGATCGAGTTGATGGAAAAATAATAAAATTTCATTAAAGTCTCCGGCCGTTCAAAGTCTGGAAGCTTTGGAGAAAAGTTATTCAATAATCAAATAATCATATTCTTTCAATGGTCCTACTTTTCTAATTTCAAATAAATCTTCAACATAATAGCCATAATTTACTGTGATTTTCCCATCGCTTACAGTGTTGTAAGCTGCTGGGAAATTTTGATATATTTCTTTGTAAAATCTATCATCATACTCAAACTCAATGGGAGAGCTGAAATTGATTTTGTCTGGTTTAAATAAGTCGGGAGATATTGAATGAAATAGTCCTTTAGGTTTTAAGGGGGATGCCCACTTGCCTTCTTTTGTCAGAAAGACATCATCAAACAAATATTTAACTTGAATTAATTCTCCTTTGTATTTCAGCACGTACAATAAACAATATTCATAATCAGTAAAATTTGCCTTAAAGGGTATGTAATTTTGATGAAGTGGTGATGAATGTACGTAAGTGGTAAATTGAATAGTGTCTTTTTTAAAATCACCATAGATGTTTTTAATCACCGAATATTTTGCAATAGCTCTAGAATCTAAAGCATAAGCATTACAATAACTTGATGGAGATGCCCACACTTTGATTTTTTTACCAATGAATACATAAAGTTTTGTTGGTTTTTCAGGATGGGATGACCAAACTTCACAGGGCTCTAATTTTAATTTAAGATTGATTTTTTTCTTCTTTACTAAATCAGCCACTAAGTTTTTTTTAGTTGTATGGTATTGAGATTCAAAAAACAGGGAGTCCGATAATTTAGCTTGTATTTCAAAATTGCCCAAACTGTCTGTTTTTGTTCTGTAATTTTTATCATAAAGCAATCGTTCAAGAATTCCTGAAATTTTAGTAAATTCAAGATAATAATCATCTTTCCTATTTTTAAATTTTGAATTCTCTTTCCAAAAAGTATAGTAAGATTTACTAACTTTTCTTAATTTATTAATAGTATCATTTTTGATAATATAAATAACACGGTCATTGATTTTTCCTGAATTAAATGCTTGTCCTTTTACTAATATTTCTTGAGAAAACACCATTTGAAATGTAAGTAAAAACAATAAAATATATTTTTTCATTATATATTATTTAGCGTTAACAATCTACGGTTTTTCTTTATAAGTTTTGTTTGAAATATAAGCATAATTGTATTGATTGAAAAACAATATACTAGAATAGTTTTGGAATTGATCTAATTGATGGAGAAATAATAAAACAAAAAGCCTCTGAATTTGGAGGCTTTTTGTTTAAAATAAATTCTAATTCTTCAAATCCTTGATCACTTTGAAAGCCACATCGACTTCGTTTTCGCTTACTAAAATGGTGAACTCATTGGAGGTTGAGATTACTTCATTGATGATAATTCCTTCCCAAGCCAAGCGTTGAAAAATGAAGTAATAAATTCCAGGAACTACGATATTTTCTTTTGGTAATTTTACCGTAATAGAAGCTAAATTTTCTAGTTTTTGAATCAATTTTTCATTGGCAAAATGTTTGTCTACCAAATGATTCACACTGCTACTCACTACAATATTCGTTTCGTTTACCCCTCTTGAAGAAGTGTAAAAAATATCAGAGTGACTATTAATGTCTGTAATTAAATCGGCTTGTTTATTTAAAACAGTTTCTGAAGCTGCAAAAGTGTAATCTGTCAACTCAGAGCGAACAGTAATTTCTCCGATATTTTTGATGACCTTATTGATTTTGTGATTCAATTTAAAGTCCAATTCTTCGGTTAATCTTTTTAAAGCCATTACCACAGCACCTTGTTTTACTTCTTTGCCAAATTCGTTTTCTAATTCACTCATAATATTGCGTGAAAGAGAAGTCAAATTAATGATTCCAAGCGATAAGGCATTCAATAAAAAGGGTTTTGTTTTGATGTAATTTTCTACAATGGACGATACAGTTTTCATAGTAGTTGTGTTAAGTTGTTGTTTTAAAAATAGTAGTTAGGTAGTTGTCGTTGTGTTAAAAACTGCTGCAAATATAAATAAAAAAACAATTTGTTACAAATATAACATTAAAAAATAGAATTAAAAGTGAAAAAAGGCATCTGTAAGGTGTTCAATAACAAACTCTTGTCCCTTTTTACTAATAGCAATGATATCAAAACGAACTTCTAGGTCTAAATCGTTTTCGTTTACATACCCATTAACTGCTTTTACTAATAATTGAATTTTATTTGGCTTAACAAAGTCTTGTGGAAGACCAAAATCGATAGAAGAACGTGTTTTTACTTCGACAACGGCTAGGATGTTATCTTTTTGAGCTAAAATATCAATTTCTGCTTTTTGAAAAACCCAATTGGTTTCCAAAATAACATAACCATTTTTCTGAAGGTATTCTGCCGCCAGTTCTTCTCCAAGTTTCCCTAAATCGTTGTGTTCCGCCATAGTGAGAAGGATTGATTTTGGCTATTCAAAAACTACAGTACTGCAATTTTCAGTTACGTCAATAGTTACATTGTTGCCTAAAATTAAGGCTCTATTGTCGTGAATGTGGCCTGCAGGAAAATTAAAAATCATTGGAATGTTAAGCTTTTTAGTCACATCTTGAATAATTTCAAGCGCGTTTTTCCCCCAGGGAATATCGTTGTCTTTCATATCAGTCATAGAACCTACAATAATTCCTTTAAGACTTTCCAGGCAGCCGTTCCGTTTCAAGTTCATCATCATGCGATCAATATGATACAAGTATTCGTCCAAATCTTCGATGTATAAAATCTTGTCTTTACAATCAATTGCTGATGGCGAACCCAATAAGCTATACAATATTGATAAATTACCCCCAACTAATTCGCCAGATGATTTTCCTATTTTGTTCATAGGATGGGTGTCAATAGTGTACTGTAAGGGTTGACCAAATAAGGACACACGCAAACTTTCGATAGCATCAGGAGTTGCTTTAGCTAGACTTATAGGCATAATTCCGTGAATGGATTTGAAGCCCATAGTATTAAGGTGGTTGTGTAAAACAGTAACATCGCTGAAACCCACTAACCATTTTGGGTGTTTATTGAATTGTGTAAAATCAATTAAATCGACAACTCTCACGGTTCCATAACCGCCACGAGCGCACCAAATTGCTTTAATGTTGGGGTTGTCTAATTGCTCTTGTAAATCGGCAGCACGCTGTTCATCGCTTCCTGCTAGTTGATTTTCTTCTAAGCCAATGCTTTTTCCAAATACCACGTGCAATCCCCAACTTTCAATTAAATCTATTGTAGGTTGCATACTTTTTACAATATGTTTTCGTGCGGTTGCTACTATCGCAATAGTATCTCCTTTTTGTAAATAAGGTGGTGTTATCATAGTCAATTGGGCTTGCATAGTGACAGAAAGTAAACTTAAAATGAATAAGAAGAAAGCTTTTCTCATAAATGAAATCTGTTATTGAACAGTATTTATTTTAAACAAATATAGACAAATCCGAAATCATTTTTAATTTCACTTCCAATTTCTTAGTTTTACCTAACCTGAAAATTAGTATCCTAAATCCTGTCCTTATGAGAATTTGCCCCATTCTTTATTGTCTTTTATTTTCTGTTTTATATTCCAACACTTTTGGACAATCAAAAAAATTCCGAATTCATACCCTTGCTTTTTACAATTTTGAAAATTTGTTTGACACAATTAATGATCCTGATACGTTCGATGAAGATTGGACGCCTAATGGATCTCAACATTGGACTTATGAAAAGTACCAAAAAAAGTTAAACAATTTATCTCGTGTTTTGTCTGAAATAGGGAGTTCAGAAAATCCAGAGGCACCCACTTTCATCGGCGGATGTGAAATTGAAAATAGAGGTGTTTTGGAGGATTTAATACGACATCCCAATTTGGTTGATAAAGAATACGGTATTATCCATTTTGACTCTCCAGACAAAAGAGGTATTGACGTAGCCTTGTTGTATCGTAAGGGCTATTTTCAACCCACAACCTATTCAAATATCCCGTTGTATGTTTTCCAAGGTACATCTAAATCCAAATTAGAGAAAGAGGAAAATACAGATGACATTATAGTTGTCAGTTCTAAAAACAAACGGGTCTATACTCGGGACCAACTATTAGTTTCAGGGTTTTTAGAAGGCGAAGAAATTCATTTGATTGTCAATCACTGGCCTTCTAGATCGGGTGGAGAAAAACGATCGAGTCCTTTTCGGGAAGCTGCAGGATCGTTAAATAAGAAAATTATTGACTCGCTTCAGCAAATTAATCCAAATGCGAAAGTAATTACAATGGGCGATTTGAATGATGGTCCGTATAATAGTAGCGTTAAAATTGCTTTGGGTGCCAAAGCCAAAAGAACGGATGTTCCAAAATTTGGCATTTATAATCCCTTTGAGGCAATGCAAAAACAAGGAATGGGAACGATTGCGCATCGCGATGCTTGGGATATTTTTGACCAAATCATGGTATCAGAGTCGTTATTGAAATCGGATTACTCTAGTTTTCAATTTTGGAAAGCAGGGATTTACAACAAGTCTTTTTTAGTTCAAACTAGCGGACAATTCAAAGGATATCCTTTACGACATTCGGTTACTGAAATTGGCTTTAGCGATCACTTTCCAGTTTATATTTATTTGATAAAAGAGAAAAAATAGCCCGCTTAATTTAGTAACTTTACCTTTTTAAATGGAAGACTATGGCTATTGCAAAACCGTTCAACTTGAATAAATGGATTGATGAAAACCGTCATTTATTAAAACCACCAGTTGGGAATAAAAATGTATATACTGAATCGGGCGATTATATTGTGATGATTGTGGCTGGTCCAAATGCCAGAAAAGATTACCATTACAATGAAACGGAAGAGCTTTTTTACCAATTGGAAGGCAGTATTAAAGTAGTCATTCAGGAAGACGGAGAACGAAAAGAAATGGTATTGAATGCAGGAGATATGTATTTGAATCCAGCTAAGATTCCACATTCACCAGTTCGTTTAGAAGGTTCCATCGGATTAGTTATAGAGCGCAAAAGAGCAGGTTTAGGTTTTACAGACGGATTGCTTTGGCACTGTGAAAATTGCAATCACAAATTACATGAAGTTTATTTTGAGTTACACAATATAGAAAAAGACTTTTTACCTCATTTTGAACATTTTTACAATTCCGAAAGTCTAAGAACTTGTGATAATTGTTGTACTGTTATGGAAACAGACCCAAGATTTGTTGCTAAAAAGTAGTTTTTCGTAAAAAATTGGATATTGAATTGGCTTAAAAATTTTTTTTGAGATAATTTTTCGATTGAAAATAATATCTTTACAAAAAAATATAACAATTTTTAATAAAAAAGTTACAATGATAACAATAGCAACTACATTCGGAATGAAAGAAGCTCTTGCACAATTAGGTATAAAAGAAGTCAATTTAGGGACTTCTACCGGAAACCAATATTTTGCTTCTGGAGATCTATTAAAAAGCTATTCGCCTGTAGACGGACAAATTATAGCATCTGTGCAAACTACTTCGGCGGCTGATTATGAAAAAGTAATGCAAAAAGCTAGCGAAGCTTTCCAAACTTTCCGATTGATGCCTGCACCACAACGAGGGGAAATTGTGCGTCAGTTTGGAGATAAGTTGCGAAAAAATAAAGAAGCTTTAGGAAAATTAGTTTCCTACGAAATGGGAAAATCTTTGCAAGAAGGCTATGGTGAAGTTCAAGAAATGATTGACATCTGTGACTTTGCAGTGGGCCTTTCACGTCAATTGCACGGATTGACCATGCATTCTGAACGTCCGGGACACCGTATGTATGAGCAATACCATTCGTTAGGAGTGGTTGGAATTATTTCCGCATTTAATTTTCCAGTGGCCGTTTGGGCATGGAATACTGCTTTGGCATGGATTTGCGGTGATGTATGTGTTTGGAAACCATCTGAAAAAACACCTCTTTGTGGCATTGCCTGTCAAAATATTATTGCCGAAGTTATCCGCGAAAACAACTTGCCAGAAGGGATTTCCTGTCTTATTAATGGGGATTATTCCATTGGCGAACTAATGACTAAAGATGCTCGTAT
>JAGNSF010000185.1 GCA_017988155.1 Flavobacterium sp.
CGCGATTATTTTGACAAATTGAGAAGTATAGGATTTACTGTAGTTGAAGAAGATTATACCAAAACAATCAGCCCAGAATTAGTTACTAAATATTGTTTAGCTCCTGGCGAAATAATACCTGTTTGTTTCAAATAATCGAAAGCTACGAATTACGTATATTTACATTTCGTAATCCGATTTACTATGATTCGTTATTTGTTTCAAACACTACTCTTTTTTGTATTTACTTTAGCAACAGCTCAAGTGGAGAAAGAAATTATACCACCGTTCAATATCAAGACGGTTTCTTTTGTGCAGAACAATCAAAATGTAGTGCCTGTTTTCCAACTAGCTGATCCATTTCAACTACAATTTGACGATCTTTTTGGGAATGACTCTTCTTATTTTTACGAAATTATCCATTGCGACTACAATTGGAATCCCTCAGATTTACAAAAAAGAGACTACTTACAAGGATTTGACAACCAACGAATCCAAGAATCTTCAAGTTCATTTAACTGTTTGCAGATTTATACCCATTACCGATTAAATTTACCAAACAGCAACACGCAATTAAAAATCAGCGGTAATTATATACTGAAAATTTTAAATGAGGATAAAGAAGTCGTTTTCTCTAGAAAATTTATGGTATATGAAGATTTAGTTTCCGTACCTATACAAGTTAAAAGAGCCAGAAACGTAACTAATTTGGATTCGAAACACAATTTAGAATTTACCATCAAATCCAATGTGATTAACTTCCAAAATCCATTAAAAAACATAAAAACTGTACTACTTCAAAACGGAAAATTACAAACCGCAATTCATAATATTGCTCCACAATTTACAATTGGAAATGATTTGGTCTACAAATACGATGCGCCTACTCAGTTCTGGGCAGGAAATGAATTCCTTTATTTTGATAACAAAGAGATCCGAGTAGCAAGCAACAACATCTCTCGAATTGACAGTCAAAAAGAGATTTACAGCAGCTATTTGTTTACCAATGAGGCACGCGCTAATTCCAATTATTACAACTGGCAAGATGTCAATGGTAACTTTGTAGTGCGCCGATTATTTGCTGAAAACAGCGAAATAGAAGCCGATTATTCTTGGGTCTACTTTAGTCTTTCTGCACCACTATTTAGAAGTTCGGATGGAGCAATTTATGTCACAGGAATGTTTAATAATTATGCTCTCACACCAGAAAACAAAATGGAATACAACACTGAAAAAGGAGTATATGAAAAAGCGATATTAATCAAACAGGGATTTATCAATTATGAATATACTGCAAAGCAGGTTAATGGAAATATAGATTCAGAAAACGCCATTGATGGCAATTTTTTTCAAACCGAAAATGAATATACAGTTTTAGTGTATTACAAAGAAAATACAGACCGATATACCCGAATTATAGGAAAAGGAACTGCAACTTCCTTAAATATAATTAATTAAAAAACATTTTATTGGTAAATGTAAAATAGAAATCATTTTTTTGTAATTTTGAAAAGCGTTTTAAAAAATAACTATGGTTTCTCAAATAACAAGAGGTATTAAAATTTCGGTTTTGACTAGTTTTGAAGGTACTTACTTCAAAAACTATCGAATTCACTTTGCCTTCAGTTACCAAATCAAAATTGAAAACCACAGTAAAGATTCTGTTCAATTAATTACACGTCATTGGGAAATTTTTGATTCGTTAAACGAATTAGAAATTGTAGATGGCGAAGGCGTTATAGGAAAGAAACCTGTATTGAAACCGGGTGAATTTTACACTTATAGTTCTGGTTGTTTACTTTCATCCCCTCACGGCGCTATGAAAGGACACTTCAATATGATCAACTTTACAACTACTAAAAATTTTAAAGTAATCGTTCCTTCATTTCGTTTAAGCGCTCCTTTTGCTCTAAATTAATCTTCTATTTTTTTTGAAGAAATTTTAATTTATTCCTTTCAATTCATATTTATATTTAATTATCCTTTGTACTTTTGCATTAGTTTCAATTATTCGCAAGTTTTCGAATAACTGTATAATTTATTGCTAATTCAAATCTGTTAAGCCAACAGATTTTTAAATACTATTTTTATGTTAAAAGGATTTTTTAAAGTACCCAAAGCGGTCAACGAACCTGTAAAAGGATACGCTCCTAATTCACCTGAAAAAGCAGCTGTACTGGAGGCTTACAAAAAAATGTGGAATACCACTATCGACGTTCCGTTATACATTGGAAGCGAAGAAATTAGAACTGGAAATACCAGAACAATGTCGGCACCACACGACCACCAACATATTGTTGGAACCTACCATTTAGCGGAAAAATCACATGTAGAAAAAGCCATTGCAAATGCTTTGAATTCAAGACATGCTTGGGCTAATATGGCATGGGAACAACGTGCAGCTATTTTCTTAAAAGCGGCCGAATTAATTGCTGGACCTTACCGTGCAAGAATTAATGCTGCGACGATGATTGCACAATCTAAAACCATTCATCAAGCTGAAATTGATGCGTCTTGTGAGTTGATTGACTTTTTGCGTTTCAACGTAGAATTCATGTCTCAAATTTACAGTGACCAACCTACTTCAGACTCATCAGTTTGGAATCGTTTAGAATACAGACCTTTGGAAGGATTTATCTACGCTATTACTCCTTTTAACTTTACTGCTATTGCCGCTAATTTACCAGCTAGTGCTGCCATGATGGGAAATGTTGTCGTTTGGAAACCAAGTGATAGTCAAGTTTTCTCTGCCAAAATTATTATCGATATTTTCAAAGAAGCGGGTTTACCTGATGGTGTAATCAATGTGGTTTTTGGTGATGCTTTAATGGTTACAGATACAATTTTAGCAAGTCGTGATTTTGCAGGTGTCCACTTTACAGGATCTACTCATGTATTTAAAGACATTTGGGCTAAAATTGGAACGAACATTCACCATTACAAAACCTACCCAAGAATTGTTGGCGAAACAGGTGGAAAAGATTTTATCATTGCCCATCCTTCAGCAAATATGAAACAAGTTGCTACAGGAATTGTTCGTGGCGCATTTGAGTTCCAAGGACAAAAATGTTCTGCAGCTTCTAGAGCTTATATTCCAAAAAGCCTTTGGTCAGCCGTAAAAGAACAAATAATTACGGATGTAAAATCTATGAAAATGGGATCTCCAGAAGACTTCTCAAACTTCATCACAGCAGTGATTCACGAAGGTTCATTTGATAAATTGGCAAGTTATATTGACCAAGCTAAAAAAGATGCCGATGCTGAAATTATTGTAGGTGGAAACTACGATAAATCAAAAGGATATTTTATTGAACCAACGGTAATCGTAACTACCAATCCAAAATACACGACTATGGAAACCGAATTGTTCGGTCCAGTAATTACCATTTATGTGTATGAAGATGCGCAATGGGCTGAAACCCTAAAATTAGTAGACACTACTTCAGAATACGCTTTGACGGGTGCTGTTTTCAGTACGAACCGTTACGCAATTGAAGAAGCAACTGTAGCACTTCAAAATGCAGCAGGAAACTTCTACATCAATGACAAACCAACAGGGGCGGTTGTAGGACAACAACCTTTTGGCGGTGCTAGAGCTTCAGGGACAAATGACAAAGCAGGATCTGCCTTGAATTTATTACGTTGGGCTTCGCCTAGAACTATTAAAGAAACTTTAGTAGCACCTGAAGATTACAGATATCCGTTTTTAGGATAAGACAATTTACGAAGTACGATTTACGAGGTACGATATAATAAAACCCACAAATTGAAATTTCAATTTGTGGGTTTATTTATTGCAACTATTTACAATCGTATATCTTATATCGTACTTCGTATATCGTATATCTTAAATCGTAAATTTCAAAGGTAAATGCACGACTTTCTTAGTCTCAAAAAATTCATCTTCAAAGAAATCAGCTAAGTCATACAAAGTTGCTTTTGGAAA
>JAGNSF010000024.1 GCA_017988155.1 Flavobacterium sp.
AAAACGCGAAGCATTCCAAATTGAATGCGTTCTGGATTGTACCAACTTGCAAAACTAAAACTGTGGTAAGCATTCAACCAACCGTGATCAGCATGTCCTCTTGAACTCGCTTTGTGTAAAATGAAATTCTCCATGTTAATTTGGATTTAATGTTGTTTTAGCGGTAGTAATTTAAAGTAAGTTACAACAAATTTGTTGTCTTTTATTTCTCCAATTACTTCTGCTGTTCTGATGCTAGCACAAAAACCATCATCTGCATGAGCGTCTCCATGTGAGTCTATATTGGTACCTTCTACAAAGTACGACTTTCCATCAATTCGAACGGCTAAGTCGCAACTTTTTCCTTCCATTCCCAATTGGCATTGGCCACAAGAGGCTTCTACAATTTGAATTTTTGAATTTTCTTTTTTGTCTTGTGCCAATATCAGAGTACTACTTAAGACAAATAAAAAAGTAAGTAATTTTTTCATGGAATATAGTATTTGGTTTTAGTAATGATACCTACAAGAAACAATGATTATGTTGGATTCTCTAAAGGTGTAAACCAATCGATGTTCTGAGTCGATTCTTCTTGACCAAAATCCTTGCAAATCATGTTTCAATCCTTCTGGGTTTCCAATGCCTTCAAAAGGAGTTCGAATACACGATTTAATTAATTCGTTGATTCGTTTGAGTTTGGATTTATCGGTTTTTTGCCAATACAAATAATCTTCCCATGCCTGAAGTTGCCAAGAAACTATCATTATTCAATTAACTCTTTTTGAACTAATGATTTGTTTTCTTGAATGTCTTTTACAGATTGAAGTAAGATGTCTCTGTTTTTTCCAGATAATAAATAGTTGGTTTCATTTAAAGCATTGTATTCTTCCAACGAAATCAAAACAAGGTCTTTGTTGTCTTTTCGCTTTACAATTATTTCTTCCATATCATCTGTAACAGAATCCATCCATTTTTTTAGATTCAATCGTAAATCAGTGTAATTGATGACTTTCATTTTTTCAAAAAATTAGAATACAAAAGTATATAAAATAACGTAAATAAGTACTTAAATAATAAATTATTCCTCTTCTTCAATTTCAAATTCGGCATCTTTTTCCCAAATCTCCATTTCACAAGGTTTGCAGTTGAATTTGAGTTTGTATTCCAATTCACCTTGTTTTAAAACTAAAGGTTCTTTGACTTTTTTGTCTCGATGCTCTGGATGGTATTTTGGACAACGTTCTAGTTCATATTTGATACAATATTTGGTCGTCATCACGCGTGATTTGCCCGGATCCCATTGCAATTCAAAAGCTTTTTCGATTTCGGTAACGCCGTGACGTTCGTAGAATTTGCGCGCCATTTTATTGGCAACATTGTAGGTGAAATCCAATTGATCTACTGGAAACGGATGATCGGTTTTTACGATTTGGTGTTCCTCTCGTTTGTAATTGGCTAGACGAATTTCTGTCAATTGTTCGTAAACGGTACGACGCATTTCGTTGATTTTTGAAATCGGTAAAAACCAATTGTCTGAAAACTGAATCGTGATTTCCTCAGCGGTGTAAGGTGTAAAACCAGTTTTTGCCAACTGGGTTTTGATATTGTCTTCTATAGATAAATTATTTTTGGTCGGCTCTTTGGCGTGTTCCAAAAGGACGTTGCTTACATAACCATCTTCGTCCGTGGCGGTAAGTTCAAAACCGTTTTCATTTTCTGTTAATACCAAAGTGGTACTGATTTTTCGAACCGCACTGTCTTCGCGCTCTACAATTTTGATAAAAGCAGCATCGTTGTTACGATAGATGAAAGTCCCGTCTTTTATTTCTTTCAGCACATTGGGGTAAATGATACCGTTTTCGGCTTTGTTTACATAAATTCCGTCGGCTTCGTTGTTCTCGTTAATGAAACACAAACCGTCTCCATTGTTGAGTAATTCGCCATTTTCAATTTCGTAGGAATTACCAATAGTTTTAATCAGTTTTCCAATATATTGCCCTTTGGACTTTGGACTTTCCCAAGAACCAATGGCTTGATGTCTTTCGTTAACGAAATAGTCAGTATAACCTCGGTTGAAAGTGCGGTTCAGTTCCGAATCGAAAGTGAAGGTGCATTTTCCAGAAGACGCTTTGGTATAATTGGGGTTTTGTTCCAAAAAAGCATCGATTTTTTTGCGAAGAAACGCAACATTATTTTTAACATAGACCATGTCTTTCAAACGACCTTCGATTTTGAAAGAAACGATTCCGGCTTCAATCAGGTTCGGAATTTGGTCGGTTACATCAAAATCTTTGATGGAAAGTAAGTGACTGTTTTTGATTAAAGTTTCGCCGTGACCGTCAATTAAATTGTAGGGCAAACGGCAGTTTTGGGCACACGAACCACGATTGGCAGAACGTTCGCCATTGGCCACGCTCATATAACAGTTCCCGCTGAATGCCACGCACAACGCACCAGTAACAAAGAATTCCAATTCGACATCTGTCGCTTCGCTGATTTCTTTGATTTGGTGTAAGTTTAATTCGCGTGCTAAAACCACACGCTTGATTCCTGCATCGGCAAGGAATTTTATGTTTTTTGGATCACGGTTGTTGGCTTGTGTACTGGCGTGTAAAACGATAGGCGGCAACTCCATCTCCATAATAGCCATGTCCTGAATAATCAAAGCGTCAACGCCAATGTGGTACAATTCCCAAATCATTTGGCGACAGGTTTCAAGTTCGTTGTCGTATAAAATGGTATTAATTACCACAAAAACTTGTGCGTGATACAAGTGGGCGTACTGAACTAATGCCGCCACATCTTCCATAGAATTGTGTGCGTTAGAACGTGCTCCAAATTGCGGAGCGCCAATATAAACGGCATCGGCACCACTATTGATAGCAGCCATACCGTGTAATAAATCTTTGGCAGGCGCTAGTATTTCGATTTTCTTTTTCATTATAAGAGGGATTTCTTTTTAGGGAAATTAGTTTGCAAAGTTCTTATAAATAATTGAGATTTTTCGGAAAAAGTTTCCATGTTAGGGTTAATAGTTTATAAGTTACTTTAGACTAATTATTTAATCAATATTGCCTATTGCCTCAAACCCAAATAGATTACAATAGCAATCTTTGTTAACGGCTTTGTTGCGTATCGGAAGTTTGGGGTGGTTTTGTTTGAGCATTGAATAGTCTAATGATTAATCCCGAATCTTGACAATTTGTTAATAGATTTCAAGGCTCTTTCTATATTTACTTCTTTAACTATCTCATTTTTTGAAATAGACTTTTGAACAGATTTTAAATTAGATAGTTCAAGATTATCAAATATTTTAGTTTGCTCCCCTAAATCAAATATTTTAGACCAATCATTTTTAGAGATTAGCTTTAATCTGTCATATATGGCTTTAACATCAATTACTTCCACCTCGATTTCATTTGATAATGATTTAATAGTGTTAACATCTACATTATTATGTTCAATATATGAAAGTAATTTATTACCAATGGCAATATCTCTACTATTAAGATTTTTAGCTCTTTTTATTTTATTTGAAATTTCCCAAACATCAGTGGAGAATTCTTTTAATTCTTCATTCTCTATAGACCATTTAGAAACACCGTCCCAAAATTTATTTCCGAAACCTAAAATTTTATTGATACTCATCAAATTATTTTCTGATTTGTTATCAATTTCTTCTGTTTCTATCTCTCTAGCTAAGACTTGTTCTTTTGTTATGAAGCAATCAGAATATTGATCAAAATTTAATTTATAATTTTCATCTTTTAATAACTTCCAACTTGATTCTCTTTTTGCATATTCTGAAATAAGCGAGTTATTTGAAGATTTAACCAATTGTTGATAAACGAAAACTATTAATTTTTGTAATTCATTTACTATTCTTGCGTCAACACGTTGTTCTTCATAAATTTTCCATAAATCAATTTTGTTATCAGTTAAATGATGAAAATATGAAAGTGTATAGGCAACCGTAAATGATTTTAAATTGGTATCACCAATGGCATCAATATTTTTTCTGCCAAAAAGTTTGTCTACTACTTTAAAGAGAATAGCATTTGCAATTAATTTTTTATAAAAATTTTCACCAGGAAATTTATTTTTCTTAACTAATTCATTAATCTTTTTGGTGTAATGAATGAAATTCTTCTGAGCACCTTGTGAAACATAGTGGGGCTCTAATTCCCAAATATTTATGTACTTAGCAACATCAGATTTAACAAATTTCTGATTTGTAGGATTTTGTTCCTTGAATTTTCTTTGTTGAGCTGGAGTAGTTAATTTATTTAAAGATTCTTTGTATTGACCATTAACACGTTCAAAATACCATAAGGTAGACATGTTTCTATTTTCTGGATCAATAACATATTTTTTTCTTGATAATGATTCAATTTGAACGAAATATGGGTTATTAGAAGACAAATCTAATTCAGAAACTTTGTTTTGACTATTGGCATATCTAGCAATATTAGGAACTTCAATGTTTTTTTGTTCAACATCTTTAATTACCGTTAATTTCATCTGAACAAAAACATTGCTCAAATCTGCATCTTTAAACTTTTTCTGTGTATGAAATAGTGAGGCGGTAGTTTGCCCCCCATTTACAATCTGAAAATCTAATAGTTTTGTTAAGTACAATTGATTATCATTAATAATAGTTTCTACGTTTTCTGCGGTTGCAGTAATACCATTATTGTACGGTAGAAACATTTGCGGTTTTTCTCGTATCGTATCTCTTATCCCTTTATTAAATTTACCTGTTTGACCTAAAAAAGCCCTAACATTACTTTCCAATAATTCATTTGAATATTCTTTGTAAAGTTTTGATAATACTTCACCTGGTAAAATTGCCAAATAACATTCATACAGCTCATTAATATTTGGCATTTTTAAACATTGAATACCATATTGATTATTTGATATTAACTCTTTAAAATCAATCTCAATCGGCTCTCTATTGCTTGACGATTCACTTAACTTATAAAATCTAGGAATATCCCAAACATGAACAAAAATATCTAAATCATCAAATCCTTTTATGGTGATTTTCTCTAAATCGTGATTAGAATTACCATTGATTAAAAAATAAATATTTATTCTGTCAAAATTTGCTTTCTGCTTTAAAATGATTTTTAATAACTGATTCAACTCAGTTTGAGCAGGATCAATATAATCTATATGCCCTTTTAGCGCAGCATTTAAAAACTTCTTTATTTGATTTATACTTTTATTAAAGTCATCTTTAGTAATGTTATAATCGTAGGAAGTTTTATTGAAATAGGTTATAAATAAATCTAATGTTTCAAAGTAAACCTTGTTAGAATCGTCTTTGAATTCATCTTTTAGACAATATCCATTTATTTTCCAATCAATTCTTCCTTGAGAATCAGGATTTATATAAGATAATACCCTGGCGCCTTCTGATTTGCCAATATTGTCCAATATTTCAATGCAATGTTCCGTAAATTTATCTTCAAAACTTGCTCCTTCGCCATCAGAATATACTAATGCTGAAACATCGGACTGAATGGCTTCAATATAATTTTTTAAACCTCTCTCCATTATTGAATTAATTCAAGAATTGATTCATTACTTATTAAAAATTGTTCTATTGCTGATAATTCAATGTTGTATTTTGTGTCAAACAGACCAACAGGTAAATCTGAAGTTACCAATCTTGGAAAATCACTACTAACGTTATAAAAATTTCTTTTTCTAAAAGCATATTGACGGTTGTAATTTTCAAAATCTTCATCAAAATAGCCAACTAATAAAAGTCTTTCATTGAAAAATTTTAAGGCGTTCTGATTATTGTTAATTTTAGTTCTGATTTGCTCGATAATAGCATTCAATGAAAATCCTTTATCCTTAACTTCTTCGACCACATATAAAACTAAATACAATTTTGTTAGATTATCATTATCTAACTGTCTTTCACTTGATATCTTAACTTTTGGAACTTTTGATGAAGTTAACTTTACTTCAATTCCAAATGAACCAAAACGAAAATCTTTATCATTAAAATCTGGACCAGTCCAACTTTCTAATAAAGCATCAATAGAATATTCTTCATCTAATAAGGAATTGAACAATAAAAGTTCTCCAATTAATCCCTTTTGTCTTTCAATTGTGAGACCTTGAAAATTAATTTTATCAAATAATTTTTTCCATTTTAATACAACATTAGAAGTTTCAACTAAAGCTTCGTTTTCAGTAACACTTTTTGAGATTTCTTCAACAATATTTTCAATAAATAGACTGAAAATATCTTTTAACTGATTATCTAAAAGATAAATATGTAACTCTTTAGTATTTTCAAATTCAAATATTTCTATGAATAATCCCTTGAACTTAAAATTTTTAAATTCAGGGAATTTAGCATTTTTTGAAGTTTCAAATATGTATAAATGATTACCAGTTATATGATTTGTTGCTGCAAAACATTTGAACGGTTTAACATGTTCAAGTTGCGTTTTTATAATAATTTCATCAGTAGGAACATGACTTTCCCATATAGATTTAATACTTACCATAATTATTCGTTTTCAGAATTATCATCATCTTCCATTGGTTCAATATCAAGCTCTTCTTTTATCGTAGCAGAATAAGAAACTTGAACTTCGTTTTCAATTTTAGGAAAATGCAAACTATAACCTATGATTGGAATACCGTTTTCAACATTTGTTGTTCCTCTTTCATCTAAAGCATAAATAAGAAGCAAACCTTTACTTTCATTGGCTCTTCTCTCTTTAATGCTTCCACTTCCATTTTCAATTAAATCTACTTGACGATCTACAACATCATCAATTTGATTTTTTGTTATTTTATATAATTCTGAATATTCCGTTTGATTTCTGACACTACAAACTAATTCAATTTCTTTTCCATTAGCTGATAATGTATATTTTTGAGTGTCATACTCTGTTCTATTTTCAGGCTTTTTTATTACTCCTTCATCATATAACAAAGCCTTTTCACCTGTATTAGATACAATACAAATATTCCACTCTCTAATATTATTACTTGTATTCTGATTTTTAATATAATTTGATATTACTTGATTATTTATTGAAGGAATATTTATTTTATAATTCTCAATAAAATCGGTTAACACATCTATTTGAACATTTCTATACAATAGGTATCTAACTTTTTTTCTTTTTGTAATTATATTTTCCTCTATTGGAAATCCTAATCTTTCAAATAAATTTTTAAGATTGTTGAAATTGTTTTGAATCGATTTTTGGTCTTTAAACAATAAATAAGTTTGTGGATTTGAACCAGAAAAAGACATTGTAATATCTTTAGCCCAAAAAAGTTTAGCGACACTTGTGATTGCTAATAATCCATGATGATTTCTAACTTTTAATGTAAAATCTTTGGGTTTTAAATTACGAGTAGTCATTTCATCAAAATCATATCTCATTTCTTCAGTAGCCATTGTTATATGGTTAAACCATTCATAAATGGTTTCTGTTGTATATAATCTACATAAATCCACATATCCAGGTCTATAACCAAACCATCTACCCATTTGCATCAAAGAATCATACATTCTTGTTGTTCTCAAATAATAACTTGTTGATAAGCCTTCTAAAGTTATTCCTCTAGCCAATCTACCTCCACCAACTGCTACAACAGATAAACCCTCTTCATACCTAGAGTAATCAATCTCTTCAATATTATGATATTCTAAATTAGTTGTAGAACGAGTTCCATGAACTGCTCGAACATCAATTTTTGAAGCTGCTTTCTTTAATTCCGCTTTTACACTTTCCCAATCATGCAGTTCAATTCTACTGTCTTTGTAATCTATATTTTCAATTACATTTTCGGTTGTTGGTAAAAAATCATTTATAAATAATTCTTCCAATTCACTTAAAAATTGAGAATCATTAGCACTTATGTAATTTTTAAAAACTTTCATTCTTTCATTGACCAAAGATGCTACTCTGTCAATCCATTTAACATAAAGAGCAACATGAACTAACATAGAATTATGTTTTTTATCATGTCCTCTTAATCTTCTAATAGCACAAGTAAGAATAAATGATTTTAAAGCTGTTTCAAGACTTTCAGGTAAATATTCTGGTAAATCATCCTTATTGTTTTTATTTATTGTCTTAAAAAATGGAGGGTCATAATCATCAATAACTCTAAATACATTTAACGGTTCATGACTTTCTCCAGTTATCGGATTTTCTAAACCAAATATTTTAGCTGCACCAATATAATTTTTTGGTGCTATAATATTTATAATAAAATCTTTAGGAAATAAATCTTCCCCAATAAAGTAGGTTTTACCTTTTACAACTGTAGTTAATTCATCATTAAAATCTTGTGGAATAAATAAGTTAGCATAAGGAGTTGCTGTATATCCAACAAATGTGTTTTGATCAAATACATTTAATAAAGTTCTAATTAACTTATTTATGGCTTTAATGTCATTTATGTCTTTCGTTGCATTTACAGATGCAGCATCAGCCTCATCATCAATTATTAATGCAGGAACATCAAATAATTTTGGTTGCCCATTTACAACTCTAATATTAGAATCTTTTGAAAACCAATCTATCAAATTTTCAAGAATACTTTTGTTCTTTTTAATAACAAAAACGACTGGATTTTTTCCTATAGGAATATTTAATCTATTAGCTATGCCTTGATTAAAATCTCCTTCGTCACCAGTTCTATAAAAAGAAGATGTTAACGAATAAATATCAGTATCAACTTTATATTTACCAACTCCTATTATTTTATTTTCACCATAATTATTTATATATGCTGAACTACTTTTTCCAATATAGCCTTCGTCAATTCTTTCTTGAGTTTGTCTTCTCAATGAGCTTATTGTTCCTGCAATAACAATGATTACTTTATAACCAGCATCAGTAGCTTTGTTAATTAAACCAACATAGTTTGATGTTTTACCTGATTGTACATGACCTACAACCATACCTCTTCTATCCCAAGAACCTGATTCTTTTGGATTATAACACTTATCTAATATTTTATCTGTAAAATCATCTAAATCATTAATAGGAAAAGAAGGATCTTTTTCGTGCATATAAGATTTATATCTACTCCACAATTCCCAATTAATATCATCTTTTCTAGAATAGAGCCATGGAGTAATATCTCCATTCATTTCTGTAATTGAACCTTTGCCTATACTGAAATCCGCAACTAATATTTCAAATAATTCTCTTTTATCAATTGTTTGACCAACTGAATCCATTGTCGCCTCAACTCTGTCAATAATGTTCAAAATTATTTCATCTGTAATTTCTTCATTTTGTTTTGCATGCGACAAAAGTGTATGCGCTATTAATCTAGCCGAGTTCTTTATATCGTTCATATTAAATAGTCATTTATTAATGGAAAAAGATTGAATGGAGTAGAATTCATTATTTGCTGTTTGGCTAAATTTTCGGGTATTCCTTGAATAATGTAAATTTTATATAACTCTACTGCCAACTGAATCAAATCATCACTTGGAATTTCAGGAATGCTTTCTAACTCATGAAAAGATGGATTCTCATTTTGATTGTATAAAATCAATTCTAAAGGAACATTTTCTTCAATAAGTTTTAAAGCTTTTGAAAAAAGCTTGTTTTCTTTTTCAGAATCAAGCAATTGTTTTATAATTGGATGCTTTTTATTTATTTTGTATTTCTTTATTCCTTCTCTGTTAGTTTCATCTTTCCACAAACTCTCAAAAGATTGACTGTTGTTTTCTGAAGTCCCTGTTTTTGGACCTCTCCAATTATATATTTTTGCAGACTTCATTACAGCCATTTTAGCAATTCTGGCTAATTCTTTTCGTATTTCAATTGGCGGTGTTGCAGTTGATTTCTTTATATCAAGGTTCCAATCAAAATCATTTGCATTTGGGAAGTTAATAGCAATTCTAGCTAGTTTTGAATACTCTCTCTTTTTTTCAATTCCTAGCCAATCTCCAGAAACAAGTAATCTGTCACCTCGATAAATATAAAAACCTTGTTGTTGATACCATCCTAATGGTCCACCTGATTTATTATAATCTTCATTGCTAATTTTTGACATATGAGGCAAAATAAAATATGTTACTTCAACATTGTTGATTAACACTTCTAATTGTCCCATTTCAGGCTTTGGAGTAAGGTTTAGCAGAAAAGGATTCCATGGTTCTATTTCATGTGTATTTGTACAAAGTTTAATTTTTTTACTTTCAATAAAACGATGAAAGACTAAACTTAAATGCTCATTTACGGTAGTCATTTCTTGATAGAAAGCATTTTTAACAGCCTCGTTCTCAACTTTAGAATTACCCACGATTCTATCTAATAATTCCCAAACAATAAAAGTTCCACTTTTTAATTTATCAACTTTATCTAAATAAGATTCATCAGAAACATAATCTAATAAAGTCCATTCTTCTTCGCTGTTAATAAAATCAATATCCCAACAACGTTTAATTGTCGCAAAACCTTCTTTTTTTGTAATAACTGTAAGCCTTTTACATTGTGAGAATGAAGCTGTTTTTAGCCCCATACCAAATCTTCCCAAATCTTTTTCATCTCTAGTATCTTCTGGATCTTTACTGCCAGGAGTCATAGCAATAATTAACTCCGGTAAATTCATCCCTTTACCATTATCGAGAATTGAAATAACAGAATCTTTACCTTTCCACAAAAAATCAATTTCAATAGTATCAGCATTAGCAGAAATACTATTGTCAATGATATCCGCTATTGCAGTTGAAAGGTTATAACCAAAACTACGATATGAATTTATTGTTGATTTTGGATTTGGCTTGGCGTTTTCGGCTTTGTATTGTTTGTATTGGGGCATAGTACTTTTTATATCATTTCTTTAATTTTCTTAGCAATTCCTTCTGCCATCAAAACGGGTACAGCATTCCCAATTTGTTTAAAAGCAGCGGTTCTGTTTGATTCAAAGAAATAATCATCGGGAAAAGATTGGATTCTTGCAGCTTCTCTAACAGTTATCGAACGATTTTGCGTTATGTCTGGGTGTATGTAATAGTGTCCGTCCATAGCAATATGTGCAACAACAGTATGCGATACACCCTCGTGATTCACTACTTGAAATCTATTTTGGAATGTTTCTCTGTTTTTATGTTTGATTAATCGTTCTGGTAAATCTTTATAATTTAATCGTTTGTTCTGTCTTAGCCACAATTCAACAGCCATTCTATAAATTTCTAAATCATTTTCATTATTAAATCTAGAAACGTGTTGTGTTGTAAAATCAATTCCATTTCGGATTCCTGTGGTTTCTAGATAAGCATTTGTTTTTTTTGCATATTTTGAAACATTCCATTCTCCTTGTCCGCTTTTTATTTTTGGTAAATCAGAAAATAAATGTTTTAATATTTCAAAATTATTTTCTTTGACTTCAAAATGTGGGTATTTGAAATCCAATTCTTTCTTCCATCCAATTATGATTACTCTTTTTCGGTCTTGTAGAACTCCAAAATTTTTAGCATTTAATATTGATTTTTCTAGTTCATAGCCGGCATCTCTGACTGCTTCGAAAATTTTATCTAGGTAAATCCCATTACTTGCGGACAAAATTCCGGGAACATTTTCAAACACAAACATTTTAGGATTGTATCGTTTTAAAAACTCAACATAATGTAGATATAAATGATTTCTAGGATCATCTTCCATGTTTTTTCTTGCTCTTCCAGCAACTGAATAGGCTTGACATGGAGGGCCTCCAATTACTAAATCAACTTGGTTTTCACCAAGTTCATTATCAATTTTTTCAAAAATTGAAGGTAAAGTTGTTGTTGAAATTTCTTTATTAATGACAGATTCAATTAGATTCTTAGGTATTTTATCCCATAATTCCTGTCTTGAAATTTTACCTTTTAGATAG
This sequence comes from Flavobacterium sp., assembly GCA_017988155.1. Taxonomy (GTDB): domain Bacteria; phylum Bacteroidota; class Bacteroidia; order Flavobacteriales; family Flavobacteriaceae; genus Flavobacterium. The sequence goes on from JAGNSF010000024.1 coordinate 11,866, forward strand.
TCGTAGTAGGTATTTATTTGACTGTTTTCTTTTAAATAATGAAATGCCGTTCTAGTTTTTAGAGTGTCACAGGCGTCTTTATTCATTTCTACGTGTGCAATTGGATTAAATCCATTACGGATAAATCCTTCGGATAAACCACCTGCACCCGCAAATAAATCTATGTAATTCATTTTATTATTTTTTAAAAAAATATTCGATAGGTTTTTTGTAATATTCAGCTAGCACCAAAAGTTTGGCAGCACTAATATTCTTTACTCCATTTTCAATTTTGGACAAAGTACTTTGACGAATAATTTTATCGTTTTGTACTTTTATTTGGGTATAACCTAATTCTTCTCTAGCTTTAACTAATTGATGTGAAATGATTTGGTTGATTTTTTTTTCTGTCATAGGAGTAGAAATAAAATTGGGATTTTACTTAACAATATTAATAAGTTAAAATCGTTATTCCATTTTGGCATAATTTGATTGTAAGTATATAAAAATCAATTATTTAATATAAATTTTGTTTTATAATTGTTGGTTGTGTGATTGTCTTTTATATTACATTTTTCTTATGAAAACTACACCCGCGTGAGGGATAGCAGCGGCATCCTTTTGTTTTTTAGATAACCGCGTTTTAACCTCGCAATGACTGAAAACAAAAGATAGAGCGTATAGCCCGACCTGTCATGGCGAGGCCACGAAGCCAACAGGACACGCCCAAAATTTTTACAAAAAAAAGCCCCAAGTTTCCTTGAGGCTTTCGGTTTTATAAGAAGTTGGTTTTAAGAAACCGCTTCTTTAATTCTTTTTAACGCTTCTTTTAAAATATCTTCGCTAGTAGCATAAGAGAAACGAATACAGTTTGGATTTCCAAAAGCGTCTCCCGTTACAGTAGCTACATTGGCTTCTGCCAAAAGGTACATAGAGAAATCGTTAGCGTCTTTAATTTCAGTTCCTCTTAAAGTTTTTCCGAAGAAAGAAGAAACGTCTGGGAATACATAAAAAGCACCTTCTGGCACGTTGATTTTCATTCCTGGAATCTCTTTAATTAATCCTACCACTAAATCTCTTCGGCTATGGAAAGCATCGACCATGTGTTTCAAGACAGATGGGTCAGCATCTACTGCAGTAATCGTTGCACGTTGAGCTACAGAGTTTGCGCCACTAGTTACTTGCCCTTGAATTTTGGTACAAGCTTTGGCAATGAATTCTGGTGCGCCAATGTATCCAATTCTATATCCAGTCATGGCAAAAGCTTTGGCAACTCCGTTAACAGTAATCGTTTTTTCTAACATACCTGGAATAGAGGCAATACTGCAAAAAGTTCCTGAAAAGTTAATGTGCTCGTAAATTTCGTCAGCAACTACATAGATGTTAGGGTATTTTTCTAACACTTTAGCTATAGCAGTTAATTCGTCGCGGTTGTACACAGAACCACTTGGGTTACAAGGAGAACTGAACCAAATCATTTTAGTTTTTGGAGTGATCACTGCCTCTAATTGTGCTGGCGTAATCTTGAAATCAGTATCCACAGAGGTTGGAACTTCAACCGGAACACCTCCTGAAAGTTTTACGATTTCAAAGTATGAAACCCAATAGGGTGCTGGTAAAATAACTTCGTCACCATCGTTTAACATCACTTGTGCGATGTTGTATAAGGATTGTTTAGCTCCTGTAGAAACTACAATTTGAGACGGTTTGTAGTCCAAATCATTGTCTCTTTTGAATTTTCTACAAATCGCTTCTTTTAATTCTACATATCCATCTACTGGAGAGTAGGTGCTATAATTTTCGTCAATTGCTTTTTTTGCTGCTTCTTTAATAAAGTCAGGTGTGTTGAAATCAGGTTCGCCCAAGCTTAAACTGATAATGTCTTTACCTTGTGCTTTTAATTCTCTGGCTAAAGCAGCCATTGCTAATGTTTGTGATGTAGCTAAGTTGTTAATTCTGTCTGAAAGTGGATTGCTCATTTTCTATTGTGTTGAAATGGTCTAATTCGTAGTTGATGAATTAGGTATAGTTAGTATTTGTTTTTATGCGCTTAATTCGGGTTTCATTCCTAAATTTTTCAAATGGGTAAAATGTGATAGAATGGCTTCTCGAGTAGTTTTAAACTCATGATATGGAAGGTTACATTCTTTGGCAGTTTGTTTGACAAACTCGGCAATTTTATCATAATGAACGTGAGAAATATTAGGAAAAATATGGTGTTCGATTTGGTGATTTAAACCACCAGTGTAATAATTCACAAGCCAATTTTTTGGAGCGA
>JAGNSF010000186.1 GCA_017988155.1 Flavobacterium sp.
TTTTCATTTTGTTAGCAGTATTATTAGTTGGTGGTGGCCTATTTTGGTTTATAAATAAAGGTACAACAACCCCAGAGAAAGCATCTAACATGAATGGTGATAACACGGTTTCTGCCTCACCTGCACAGATTGAGGAGACTGCATCACCTGATAATACTGCAAATAATCAAGGTCAAGTTAATTCAGTTAGCCCCTCAACTGATACCAGCTCCGATAACTCTGTATCAAGCTCTCCAGAAAGTGACGTCTCAGCTTCTTCAAATAATGTAACTAAATCTAACAGTGTAGAAAACTCGAATTCTACACCAAGTAAAAATCAATCTTCTTCAAGTAATTCAGCTCCATCAGCCATAACTCCGGTAGGAAGTATTGATGAAAAGGTAAATCAAGTATTACGAGGTGATTTTGGAAATGGTTTAGAAAGAAAACAAGCTTTAGGTGAAGAGTATGCTATAATTCAGGCTAAGGTGAATGAATTGTACAGAAACAAAAACAATTAATTTTTCCAATGATAGGTGTAGTAGTAAAAATTGTAATTGGTCTTTTTATTTGGATGGTATTACCTCGCTTGATTTACAGCAAGCGTAAATATCAGAAGAACTCACCACAATTTTTTGTACATATTTCTTGTAAAATAATTGGAATTGCAATTATCGCTTTTGCTATTTTAAACTTTATACAAACTATACTTTCATAAGATGAGTAATAGGAAACTGTATTTTGTTTATTATAGAATAGTTTTGTTATTCTTTTGTTTCTTATGCAGTTGTAATGAAACATCAACAAAGACAAATAAAACTGAGGATGTTGTAAAAGATGCTGATTCAACAATTTCTATCTCCGAAGACTTCCCGAAGATTGAACTGCTGGAATCAGGATTTAAAAGGGAACGAATAAAACTAGGTCAGGCTATTAATACTTTAGCTAACGAATACCTACCAGTATTAAATGCTGATGGTTCTAAATTGTATTTTTCTGCTATGGATAGAACTGGTTTTTTTGATTTTAAGCTGGATTTTACAAAAGAGAAATCTGCAGGAGGCGAAGATATTTTTTACAACGATTTAAAAGAAGGTGTTTGGATGGATGCAAGACCAATGAAAGAAATAAATACCACTGGACATGAGGTGGTTTCACAGGTTTTTAAAAACAGTGATTTATTGGTCACCGCAAATTACCCTGAAAAGTATGGAGTTAAAATAAATAAGGATGCAGGTGTTCAAACCACTGATATTTTCCTAGTAAAAAATGGAAACGGTGGATACCAAATTAATCATCTGCCAGAACCTATCAATTCAATTTTTACTGAGGCAGATGGTTTTATGGCAGAGGATCAATCATATATCTTATTTGTCTCTGACCGCAATGGTAATATTGGTGAATACCACAAGAAAGGTTGGAAATGGAATGAAAGCTTTTGGGGTAATACAGATGTTTATGTTTGCATTAAAGACGGAGACTATTGGAAAAATCCCATTAATTTAGGCTCAAAGATTAATACACCCTACGCAGAGAGAACGCCATGGCTTTCAGAGGATGGTTTAACTCTTTATTTAAGCTCTAACGGTTTTGTAAAAGGAAAAACGGATTTAGATGTTTATGCTTTTAAGCGAACAGATAAAGATAATTGGAGCAATTGGAATGGTCCCTATGAAGTAGCCGATGCCAATACCTTAAATGATGATTGGGGCTATAAAGAATATAATGATGGGGTTGCATATTTAGCATCAACAACTAAATTAGGATTTAAACCAACTCAAGGAGGCATTGCTGGTGATGGAGGTGTGAGAGAAACCAATTATCGTCCAGGATATGAATTGCATGGGCTTCAGGTTGCAGCATTAAATTCTGAGTATGAAACTAATATTTATATGCTTAAAAATCCAAGTTTGCCAACACTTGTAATTAATGATGTTTTTTTTGATTTCGATTCTTACACTGTAAAATCATCTTTTGAAAAATACTTGCTCTTAATAGTGGATCAAATAAAACAAAATAATACTGCCGCAATTGAAATAAATGGCTATACCGATGATGTTGGAAAAAAAGAATACAATCAGCAATTATCACTGAAAAGAGCAGATGCAATAAGTTCGTTTTTAACCCAAAATGGAGTTAAGAATATTATAAAAACAAAAGGCTTGGGTGACAGTAAACCCATGTATCCAAACACAACTAGCGAGAATAGAAAAAAGAACAGAAGAATTGAATTATTTATTAAAAATGATGCCCATGTTAAGTAATTCAGGTAGTTGGAACGATATAATTTCTTTAGTAGATAATCAAAATATTCAACATGTATCTTTTGATTTTTGGAATACAATAGTCCGTCCTAATCCTCAATTTAAAGAGAAACGAGCTGAACTTATTGGAACATTTTTTAATAATCAATTTTCAAAATACGAGATTGATTCGGCTTTTTCAAAAATTGGCAAAAAATACAATGAACATCAACAAGCAGGCAATGCTGCTATTCTACCCTTAGACCTTTTAAAATCAGTACTTAATGAAATAAAACCAAATTCAAATGTTAATTTAATTGGGTTATGTAATCAGATAAATACTCTCTTTCTTGCATATCCCCCTTTTATAGAACCATCATTTTATGATGTTATTGACCTAATAAATCAAAAAAGCAAAACTTGTTCAATTACGAGTAACACAGCATTTATTTCTGGGTCCGTAATAGTAAAATATCTTGAAAATTGTAATTTATTGCATCGCTTTTCATTTACAATCTTTTCTGATGAATTTGGCTTTGGCAAACCCAGTTCAAAAATATTTGACTATCTTACTATCAAGGCAATTGAATGTAAATCAATAGTCGACCACACGAATATTTTACACATAGGCGACAATTTGCAATCTGATTATAATGGTGCAATTCAATCAAGTTTAACTGCGTTCCATTTACTTGATAATAACTTATTAAAAAACCATCGTAATTCACTTCATGTAATTAATGACATCAATGCAATTCCTTTTTCTTCCGAAGAGTACAGCAAATTCAAGTTTGGCTCTTATAGTTTAGCGCAAAAATTTGGAGTAGATTTGTTTGAATTCTTTAAAGCTTTTCATTTTGATAAACTCGTATGTGACCATAGAAAAATAATTGTGTATAGCAGTCCCTATATGCAAATACCAACCTCGAGTTATTATTTGACACATACATTTTATAAATCCTTAAAGCAATTCTTGGCAGCAAAAAGAATTGAAACTATCCAGATAGAGTTTGGTAAAATTGAACGCTGTCAAACATATACAGAAGATTACGGGGCACTAACAGCAGAAGAACGGTTTAATCTTATTAAAAACGATACATACAAACTTATTACCTTACCTGCAAAAGATGATTTATGTATTTTCATCGATGACATTTCTATTACAGGCACTCACCAAAGGGTGGTAGAGAATTTGCTAGACAGCAGTGGTATTGAAACGAATAGCTTTTTCCTGTATTTTGCCAAGCTAAGTAACTCTGATGTGTGTCCATCATTTGAGAACTATCTAAATTACCAATTTATTAATGAAATCACAAAACTTTTTGAAGTAATAACTTCTGATGATTATCGAATTACCACAAGAACTACCAAATACATCTTAAGTCAAAATAATGAGAATCTCAATAAGCTTATAACTTTCTTGATAAAGAATGAGAAATTTGAGATTTGGAGTGAGTTAATAACAATGTCTTACGCAAATGAGTATCACAAAATTGAGCTTTATAAACAAAACCTGTTTCAGTTAGAGTCTTGTTTAAAAGAGTTCATTCTAATCAAATAAATAAATATGCAAGAATTAATTGACCAAATCGTAAACAACCCTGGAGCTTCATTAGCAATAATAGGGAACTTAATTATCATCGAAAGTTTGCTTTCAGTTGATAATGC
>JAGNSF010000025.1:0-11785 GCA_017988155.1 Flavobacterium sp.
TTATTCAGCTTTTCCCCACTTTTGTAGCAGAATTTAAAGACTTATTGAACGAGCCAGAAAGTATTATCATTAAAAAAGGCGAATTGCTAAATCCCGAGTTACGCCTCTTTGCGCTGATTCGTCTTGGGATTAAAGACAGTGCTAAAATTGCCGATTTCTTACGCTACTCTGCTTCTACTATTTATAATTACCGTTCTCAGATTAAAAATAAGGCTAAAGGACCAAGGGAATTGTTTGAACTGAAAGTGATGAGTATTGGCAGCTCAAATAAAATGTAGCAATATATCTAACTCAAAAGAAATATAAAATAAAACAGCCCCAAGTTCTCAATTTTACCTTTACATCCGAACTACTAATCCAACCCCAACTTGACTACCGATTTGCGGATAAACCAAAGCGGTGGTTTTTTTAGATTTTCCTAAATTAAAGGATTGAAAAGGATGCCAATACGATACTAGTAATCCAACTGCGGTTCCTATTCCGGCTCCTGTAAGAACATCTGAAGCATAATGTTTATTATTGGCAATTCGTAACAATCCAGTGGCAGTGGCAAACAAAAATCCACTACTAGCATACCAAAAATTAGCATCTTTGTACTCGTAAAACAAAAGAGAAGCGTTGGTAAAAGCTGTTGCAGTATGACCTGAAGGATAACTTAAATTATTAGACCCATCTGGTCTCTCTTCTTTAAAAGTGTTTTTTAAACCAATTACAACTCCACACATAATTGCGTTAGCCAAAGCAATATTGATAGTTTGGTGCACAAAATCATTTTTAGGTTTAAATCCTAAATATTTTCCAGCATAAATTTGAGCCACAGGGACTAACTGTATATAATCATCAACAGGCGTATGAAAATCATTACCAAATGTATTTCGTACCGAGGATTGAATTTGTTGATTCTCTTTGGTATTTACAAGCAAAGCCCCGCTAGTAATTAATGTGACCGGAATTAGTAATTGCTTTAAAGCTATTTTATTTTGATTTTGGGTGGTTGAAATAGTATCAACAATTTGAGCATTTCCTTTTAAAAAAAGAAATACTACCACAAGAGTAATGCGTTTGATTTTCATCATTAAAATAAATTTGGGAATCGTGTGCCGAAAAGAAATCGGCATAACTAGATGGGTTAAGGGGATTGTTTATATAGCTTGATAAAAAACTTAAAATGTCATTTTTACACCAATGATATTCATACCATAAGCACGAGAAGCGCTATAGTTAAATGAATATTTTTTTTGCGCTACGTTAATATTGCTTTTGCTTATTTTACTATTGGCAATGTTTTTACCAATAATGTATCCCATAACCATTGCTATTGGATAATCAGAATACCAGTGTACATTTGACTGAACCATTTGAAATCCCATAGCGGCTATCAAAGTAAAACCTACGGGTCTAATCCATTTTACTTCTGGATAATTTCCCATAATCACATACAAGGCAGAAGTAGCTGTCATCATGTGTCCCGAGGGCATCGCATCATAATTTGGGGTATGTTTTCCAAAAGCTGAAAAACTAGGAAAAGGATTCCAAGCACCACCTGGATTTCCATCTGCAATGGCAGGGGACGGACTTTGTCTTCCTGTAACTCGCTTTATTGTTTGACTAAAAATTCCTGAAACAGCCAAGCTTTCTATCAAACCAGAAGCCGTATTCAAGGAACGAAAATCTTTTTTAATTAAACCATAAGTCGCAAATCCCATACTTAAAAGTATAGGCGTAGTTCCATTTCCAATTAAATAAATTCCTGAGGTTATGTTGGGCGGAATATTACTAAGTGGGCCAAAATCATCATATAATGCTTCCGATTTCAATCCCAATCGCTCTCCTAAAACACGGGATTGATCTAATAATTTTTGGTCAGATTGTATTAAAACAACTGTGGCCAAGGTGCTAACTCCAAGAGCGATAAGATTATTTTTTCGGGAAACATCACGAAGTGTTCCTGTAAAATCTTTAGGTATTTTAGTTACACAATCAAAAAATTTGGGCTTAGTGTAGGTAAAACTCTCGCCGTTTTGGAAAGTATACACTTGTTGTTTTAGCTCAGCTACAACAGTGTCATTTTTTACTACAATACTATTATTAATTTGAGCTGTTGCTTGTAATGTACTTAAAAAAAGTACGGTGTGTAATACTGAAATTTTAAACACATTACCTTTAAAAATGTCTGTCATCTCTTCTAAAAATATCTTTGATTCGGTTTGTTAATCCATGGAAAACAAACAATTAGTTATAATTTGAGCGCAAATTAAAACCATCTATTTCGAAAAAAAGTTGTAAAATCACAACATTAAATAAATTTTTAAACTGTTATTTCTACAATTGAAAAATTAATTATTTGAAATTTTGTGTCTTAGCCATTTTTTTTGATCCGAAAAAAAAGTAAAAAGATTGATTTATTTCAACACTTTATTAAACGAAATCGCCTATTCTTTAATTGGATTTCTTTGGGATTTATTATGAAAAAAGAATAACATCTTTAAAACTAAAAAAGCCTCCAGAAGAAATAATGGAGGCTTTTTTTGATTAATTTTTTAGGACCTTACTTTCTAACTCGATACTTTTCGGTTCTTGCATCTTTGATGATTCCTTTCCAGTTCAATCCAAAACCAAAATCGTACACATTCCCATTGGAATCGCGATACGGAATCATATCGTGTGGTACGTCTTCAAATTGTTTTTCAACCGTTGTCATATCGATCGGCATTTGTAAAGGCAACAATCCTGAAGGTTCTGTATTGCCAGAAACAATATCCAACAAAGCTTCCATTTGTACTCCAAATTCCCCTACAATTGCATCCACTTCTTTTTCAAATTCGCCAAAAACCATCGGATTAGAAACGGTAATCGCTACTAATACTGGTTTACCATTCATCGCTTTTTTAGTTTCTAAAATTGTATTCAAATCAGGATATGAATTCGATTTTGAGGTCTTGTTCAAATACGAACGATTGGTAATAGTTGGGTCAACCACTGGATCTCCAGCAGCAATACTTTGCGCTCTAGCTTCAGTTGCCGTGTAGTCTTTCAATTGCAAACTAATAGGTACATACCCATTTCCTCCCGCTTCTCTATCGGCTCTGCTGTATCCATTACTCACCGGACTTTTGATAAATACCATTGCAAAATCAGCTTTTGCAGGATCGTCTGTTACCGTGTAGTATTTTTTAATCAAATCCAAATTAACTGGATATTCTGTTTTTTCTGGTGTTGGCATTCCAAAGAAATTCACCCCAGGTGGAGTCGTTCTTTTTGGAACATATACTGTTTTTCCTTTAGCAATTGGTAACGTCTTATTTTGATTTTTAATTAAAACGATCGATTTCAATTGCGCATCATAACCCGCTTTCATAAACTCTGGTTTCCCAACGATAGCTTTAGTTTCTTCTGGATCCAAATAAGCATTTTCAAACAAACCTACTCTAAAAATATTCAACAACAAACGAACGGCCGATTTCTCAAAACGGTTGCGCATAAAAGCTTCTCCGTGTTCTTTTACGCCCATTTGATAGGCTTCTAAAACAGGTTTAATATCGTTGTTGCCCCCAAATTGATCCACACCCGCTATCATGGCTTTATAGTGTCTTTCGGCAATAGTCATTTTCTCGGTTCCCCAAGATTTTCCAGCAAAAACGTCTGGTGTTTTTCCTTCGTCTCCCGTAATCAACCAATCTGTACACACTACTCCATCGTAACCGTATTTCTCTCTCAACAAATCGGTAACAATGAATTTACTGAATCCATTCCCTACATTTTCGCCGTATTTTTTATCTTGGTTGTACGAAATCGTATAATAAGGCATCACTGCCGAAGCTTTTTTGGTACCACCGTTTAATTTAAACGCTCCATCAAGGAATGTTTTTAAATGCGTTTCAAAATTATTCCCTGGATAAACGGCAAATTTTCCATAGGCAAAATGTCCGTCACGACCGCCTTCTTCAGGCCCACCACTAGGCCAATGTTTGATCATCGCATTCACACTTTGATTACCCCAACCTTCGTAAGCTGCAATGACTTTTGGTGACGATTGAAATCCGTCTACATAAGCTCTTGCCATATCAGTAGCCAATTTTGGGTCTTCGCCAAAAGTCCCTACAAAACGGTTCCATCTTGGCTCAGTAGCCAAATCAATTTGTGGAGACAATGCTGTTGCAATTCCCAAAGCACGGTATTCTTTGGCAGCGATGGTTCCAAATTGTTCTGTAATAGCAGGGTCAAAAGTGGCTGCCAAACCTAACTCTTCAGGCCATTGCGAAATAGCTCCGCCTGAACCGGCATTGTATTCAGAATCTTTATTGGCTCCATGACGTGGATCAGAACTGTTATTGGCTGGAATTCCCACACCAATACTTTCAACTAAAGCTTGTACATTGTTGTTCCAAAGCGCTGAAACCGTTGGGTTCTCCACCGATGTCATTAAAACGTGACGCAAATTATCGGTCGTTAAAAATGCCTTTTGTTGATCCGACAAATCAGATGCTTTTGCCCCACTTTCCGGAAAAGGTTTCCCATTATAGGTTCCGCCAAAATAGCCTCCAGCTGGTGCAGGCACCGATTGGTGACGGCTGTACAACATCAATCCAGCAATTTGATCTACGGTCATTTGACTAGCTAAATCTTTGGCACGTTCTGCAACTGGTAGTCTCCAATCTTCGTAACGATCTAATTTTCCATTTTTATTTAAATCCTTGAACGCTAATCCATCAACCGATAGGATTTTTACACCAGATTTTGGCGAATAGCCTAAGGTTTGGCCTCCTGTATTTTCAATGCGATTAAAACTCCCTTTTGGTGTTTCTGACCATTTTTTTTGTGCTTCCATTTGTGTTGCAAGAAGAAGCATCAAAGAAGCCAATGTGATTTGTGTTTTCATTATCGGTGGTTTATCTGGTAGTTAATTGAATTAGCAATTTACAAATTATATCGTGCCCCTAGGGTCCAATTGAATTTTCCGTTGGAGATCGTCTTGTTGGCAAAGCCTCTGAAATCAATATTTTTAGTCACTTTATAGGTTATTGTTTCCGAAACTCCATAAGTAGTATCTAAATCAAGTCCATACGCTTGCGTTAAAAAACTAAACTTCCCTTCAACCAATGTAGTGCTTAAGGCTAAGAAATTTGTCTTAAAATCGTTGTTTCTTCCTTCGCCATGCAAGTAAAACAAGCCTAAGGACCATTTATCCGATAAAGGATAACTCGCAATAATTTCTTGTGCAAAAAAGGTATCAACATTAAAGTTTTCGTCGATTTGTATTGCAGGCAAGTGAATTCCGAAACTTGCTTTTAGTTTTTTGTCAAGGAATTTATAACGGGACATGAAAATTACGCCTCTTGGATTTAAGTTTTCTAAACGAATAGTAGACAACAAATGAAATGAAAGTCTTTTCGTATTAGTCGTTCCAGCATTTACGATAATATGTGGGTCTTCTGAGGTAAAGGCAGGAATAAAAGAGAATCCGCCTGTACTAGCTTCAAAACTAGCATGTTGTGCTTGCGCCATTGTGACACTGAAAAAAGCAAAAAGAGCAATTAATTTATATTTCATAAAGAAAATTGAGGTTGGTTTTTTATATATGAAAAACAAATATATATTTATTGTGTCAATAACACGCAATGAAAATTCAATTATTTTTATAAAACCCAAATTTTTGATGTCCCGAAATTATTCTAAATTCACCTCCATTGTCACATACTTCAAACCATTTTTAAAATAGGGTTCTAATTTGGCTTCCATGCCGAACTTTTCATAAAAGCTTTGTTTTTCTACACGCGCACTGCAAGAAATGGAATGTACACCCTGTTGTTGTAGGTAATTAAAACTGTATTGCAGCAGTTGACTACCATACCCTTTGTTTTGGAAATCAGGGAGTGTGGCAAATTTTCTGAAAACCGCGTGTTGATTTTCCTCAATAAAAAGGGAAATACAAGAAACCCATTCGCCTTCGATGAAAATACCCAAATGAATACCGCGATCGTCGTTTGGAGTACGCACGAATTCTAAGTCTTTATCTGGCCAAAGCACTTGTTGGCGTAATTGCAACACAGCATCAATTGGAATTACTTGTATCATAAATCAGATTATTGATTTCAAACTTAACCAAAAGGAGAGAAAATATAACTTAAATATAAAAAATGTGTACATTTATACTTCAAATATTAGTTTTTACATTATGAAAATAAAATCTTCTTTTATACTGTTTATAGTGTTCTCCACACTAGTTTTTGCTCAAAAAACAGATAAAATTACAGCTAATTTAGATGCTAAAAAAGAAGTATATAGCTCAATAGCACAGCAAATTTGGGGCTTTGCCGAAATGGGATACCAAGAAGAAAAAAGTGCCGAATTGTTGCAACAAACATTAAGTAATGAAGGTTTCAAAGTTACTAAAGGTGTAGCCGGAATTCCCACCGCATTTATAGCGGAATATGGCGAAGGACTGCCTGTAATTGCCATTTTAGGAGAATACGATGCCTTGCCAGGCTTATCGCAAGAAGCGGTTGCAGAGAAAAAGTCGGCAGGAAAAGCAGCGGGTCATGCTTGTGGTCATCATTTATTTGGAACCGCTTCTACCGCCGCAGCCATCGAAGTCAAAAACTGGTTGAAAACCAATAAGAAAAAAGGGACGATCCGTTTTTATGGTTGCCCTGCCGAGGAAGGTGGATCGGGAAAAGTATATTTAGTACGAGAAGGTTTGTTTAACGATGTGGACGCTGCTTTGCATTGGCATCCGGGTGACGCCAATGATGCCAATCCGGGATCAGCTTTGGCAAATAAATCAGCAAAGTTTAGATTTTACGGTATCGCTTCACATGCTGGAATGGCTCCAGAAAAAGGACGTTCTGCTTTGGATGGTGTTGAAGCGATGAATATGATGGTCAACATGATGCGCGAACATATTCCTTCGGATGCGCGAATTCATTATGTGATTACCAATGGCGGAAAAGCACCTAATGTTGTTCCGGATTTTGCAGAAGTCTATTATTATGTACGTCACAGCAACCGAAAAATGGTCGTTGATATTTTTGATCGTATTGCCAAAGCGGCTGAAGGTGCTGCACTAGGAACAGGAACTAAAATGGACTATGAACTCATTGGCGGTACGCACGAATTATTGCCTAATATCACACTCCAAAAAATGATGCACGCTAATCTAGTCAAAGTGGGAGGTGTACAGTATACTGAAAAGGAAAAAGAATTTGGAAACCAAATTATCCAATCCTTGGGAATTGAAAATGGTAGTTTAGAAAAAGCGGGTATGGTTCAACCTTACAAGACATTGGATCCTAGTTTTGGTTCAACAGATGTAGGTGATGTGAGTTTTACTGTTCCAACGGCTGGTATGGGAAGTGCTACATGGGTTCCTGGTACTCCAGCACATAGTTGGCAAGCTGTTGCTGCTGGTGGAACCGACATTGGAAACAAAGGCATGATGGTGGCTGCCAAAACCATCGCCTTGACTGCAATTGATTTGATTTTAAATCCAAGTATTATTTTGAAAGCTAAAGAAGAACTCAATCAAAAAAGGGGAAGCGATTTTAAATACACGCCGCTATTGGGCGACCGAAAGCCCGCTTTGGATTATAGAAAATAATAGACTAATTACTTGATTTCTTTGATCTTAATATTGCGAAGCGACACTCCTTTTGCCCAATCTTGAAAAGCAATTTTTCCGCGAACTGCTTTCCCAAAAGAAGGAAAGTTTCCGAGTTTACTTCCTGCAATTAGTTGTTTCCAACGTTCGGTTTTCATGTCCTCGTGTCCGGTTTCAATTCCGTTTAGCCAAAAAGTAATCACTCCATTTTGTTGCAGAATTCTTGAAGTATTCCAATCTCCAGCAGGTTTCGGCTGAACTTCATTTAATAAAGGTGACAAACTGTACACACAACCCGCAGAATGCTTGCCATCTAGTAAATAGTCTTTCGGCATATTCGCATTGTCTAACAATTGATATTCAGGTCCTGTAGTCCACGCAGTAGGGAATTCAGGAGCTTCCTGTACATTGATAAACACCCCGCTATTTCCTGCTTCTGAAATTTTCCATTCGAAAGTGAAATCAAAATTTTCATATTGATTGTCTGAAACTAAGTCGCCTCGTTGTACTTTTTCCGTATTGGGATCGCAAACCAATTCGCAATTTTTAACTGCCCAAGCTGATTTGATATTGCCTTCATTGTACAAATGCCATCCATTTGTGGTCGTGCCATCAAAAAGCAAGGTCCAACCCGTTTGTTTTTCGGTTTCGGTTAAAGCGTTTGAAGCTGCTTTTTCTTGGGAATACCCGTTGGAACTTAGCGCACTAAAAAGAAGGATATTGGCAATTATAAATAGCTTTTTTTTCATTTTTAATTCGTTTTAAAAGAATAGACTACACTTGTTGACGTATTTACGCCATCGCTTGTGAGCACTCTCCAATAGTAAATCGTATTAGCCGCAACTGCCACTTCTTTAGATTTTGAAGTTAGATTTTTATTGGCATCCAAAGGCGTTTGTTTTCCATCAACTGTATCCAAATATAACGTATAAGTCAATGTCCCCCCCTCTACATCACTAGTTTCCCAACTAAGAGTTAGCTTTCCGTTAATAGGTGTAACAGTTGCTCCTGATAGCGGACTTACTGCCGCCGCCGGAAATGGCGCATAATTAGCCACTCCATTGCCTGCTAAATAAAATTTCCAAGTATCGCTAACAGTTGTTGTGATCCCTTTGTTTTTCGAAGTAATTGTCCACGAATAAGGTATACCACGAGTTAAGGTAGCCGTAGCAGAAGTCCCTGTTATTCCAGACTGGATACTCGATTCTTGATTGTTCAAATTGATGATTTTTAAATCGTAGGTTTCAGTGTCTGAAGCACTATTCCAACTAAAATTTACGGTGCTTTGGGTCGTTGTTATATTTGTTCCTTCTTCACAAGTTCTTGCGTTTGCTGGAGCAATTAAAACGGATTTTCCAGGGGCTTTAATTACTGGCTCAGGAGTTGGGCCTGAATCGCCACCACCACAAGAGAATAGAAATGTAAAAATAAAAACTGCTAATAGGTTGTATCTTGGTTTCATGGGGCGTTATTTTTTAATTATTTTAATGGTTTCGTCTATTGTTTCCCCTTTCAAATGAATTAGGTGTAAGCCGCTTGAATATGCATTCAAATCCAATTGTATTGTTCTGGTTTCAGGTACTTCTTTTGAAAATACCGCTTCTATTTTACCCGAAAGAGTAGAAACAGTTACCTCTATTTGTTGTGCTAATCCAGCGCAATATACATACAGTTGCTCTTGAGCGGGATTAGGATAAAACACCACTTTTTCACTTACAAAAACACTGTCATTAAATTGCCCTTGACAATATAAATCAGTTGAAATTGCAATGGTGTTTTGGCCTGACACTAAGTCAAAAGTAATTGCATTCGAAGTATAGTTTTGGGTAACCCCATTAAACGTGACATTATAATTGTTTGCTCCGCTCAAATTGTAGGTAACTTGCTTTCCTGTACTGCTCATTTTATTCGTAACTACTAAAACATTGGGTTCGGTTACTTTCATGGTAAAGCATTGCGAATAATTCGGTTTCCCTTGAATTGTAATACAAATTTCGTAGGAACCTGGCGCTAAGTTTTGAAATTGATTTTTAAAACTATTGCCTGAATTTAATTCGATTCCAGAACCGCCGTTGATGGTTACCACATACACATAGGCGGTATTTTTGGCCGATACACTAATGGCTCCATTTTGTTGTCCTACACAAGAGGCAGCAGTCACTTGAACCGTATAATTATCAGACGGTAATAGAAATACTTCACAGCCATTAAAATCAACTCGAACTCCCGAAGGGGTATTTGGACATAGATCGATGTCGTTTCTTACGCCATCTAAATCAGTGTCGGCAACTACCGTTATTACAAATGCTTTTTCAAATGAAAGTCCGCCCGCATCAGTAACGCGGATACGAAGATTATATGTTGATTTTGTTGTGGCATTAAAAACAACAGCCGCTTTCAAACTAGCGTTTGCAATGGTAAAACTAGCGTTATCTGAACTTCCTGTTCCACTAACTAAAGTATACGTAAATGTATCGTTAGTGTCAGAATCAGTTGTAGTTAGTGTCCCAAGAATACTCCCAACACTATTGTTTTCAGTTATAATAGCAGCCGATAAATTTATATTTGTTGGAGCCACATACGGATATGGAAATGCTACTGAACTCAAACTACAAGAATTAGTTACTATTACATTGCCTCCAGTAAAGTTTGTCGGGACTGTAGCGGTAATTCTAGTAGCGGTAGCCGAGGCAATTGGTGTCGATTGTCCGCCAATAGTTACCGATGGCATACTTCCAGCTACAAAATGATTTCCATTAATTGTAATCGTTGTGCTTGATGCAACTGTTATAGTACTAACGGTAGGTGTTCCGCCGATTGTAATCGTTCCTGTAGCTGTTGCAGTGTCGCAATTTGAAGTTGTTTTTACGGAATAATTATAAACTCCTGTTTGTGTTGCCGTACCGCTTATCGTAATCCCATTTGCCGCCCATACGCCATTTATTCCTGGTGGTAATCCAGAGAAAGAAGCGCCGTTTACAACGGTTGTAGCATACGTAATAGGAGTAATAAGAGAACTACTGCATTGAGTTTGGTTATCCGTTCCATTTGCTGAACTTAAAACAATAGTTGGTGTCCCAGCTGCAGGAGATCCGTACACCACTGGACGAATTCTTAAATTCAAAACTGAAGTCCAATTCGTTCCATTGGTCGAAATATACGATCTGGTGCTATTTGCATTTTCTTGTCCTAAACCAAAAGTATCTGTCGCTCCTGGCAATACCACAATAAAATAATCCATCGCATTTGTAATCGGTATACCTGCCGAACTTAAATCAACATAATTCCAGCTGTTTTTGGCCATCTTCGAAGGATTGACTTCTAGAGAACCTAAAAGCGTTCCAGGTATACCCGAATTATTGGTTCTTACTTCAATTGATAAACTGGTGAGAGTTTGGTTTCGCACTGTCTTAAGATAAACCCCTCCTAAATTTCCTGATGATGTGGCAGTGAAACGAATTGCTGCTCTTTTGGAACTTATATCATAGCTGTAATTTCCAGAACTTCCGTAAGGCTGTTCATAATTATATGTAGTTCGTGATAAGGGTTGGCAATACGAAAAACTAGATGCTGCCTTAAATACATCTATCTTTCCACTTCCCCAAGTATTGTTGTCGGTTAATCCGGTGAACGAATCCTTTGTTGCTGTGCTTGTAATGGCGGTTTTTATTTGGGTAAAAGTAGCATCCGGTTTTTTTTGCAACAACAAGGCTACGCAACCTGCCACAGCTGGTGTTGCCATACTTGTTCCTTGCTCTACGCGATACAAACCATTGACCACCATATAAGCTGAATCGTTAGCTAAACCCGAATCGGATGACAAACAAGAAACAATAGCCTGACCATTGGCCGTAATATTGGGTTTTTGAACATTATCTCTTCTAGGTCCAATAGAACTAAAGTCAGCAATATCATCTTGAATTCCTGTTGTGTAATTGTAACCTTTACCATCGTTAGCATACCAATCTATTTTTGCCATATAAGCCCCAACGGTAATGGCTTTGTTAGCACATCCTGGAATGGATACTAAATAATTATTATCGCCACCAGTTACAGACATTTTCGCATAATCATCTCCTTTAACATCCAACCATCCATCAATCGTAACGGAATTAGTTGTAGTATTTGCTATGGCAATAGTCCAAGTACCCGCTACATCAGTCGATGTAGTCGTTCTAGTAACATACA